>JAPLZW010000021.1 GCA_026394835.1 Candidatus Wolfebacteria bacterium | reverse complement strand
ATATGCAATTTGACCAGTATCGCCAAATGTCCCCGCGATAGTCATAATATCTGTATCTCCAGGACCACCCACGCCATTAAGTTGAGCGTTACCAGCTGTGCCGGTAGTTGCGTTCAATCCTACTTCGACAACAATATATTCTCCTCCTACAATTTCAGAAGCCCCAGCGTCTGTTGGCGCTGTCAGAGTAATCGTTAGAGGACCAGAGTTCACTGACGCCCCCCATTGATTGGCACCTGCTGAACTTCCGAGATTTTCATCACCTTCGTAACCAGTACTAACTCCATGTGAAAGATCAATGTCAGTATAGTTTGTACCATCCGCTGAACCGTGAGCAAAAGTGATTATTATAGTGTCTGTGTTTGCATTGATACCAGAGGGTGTTTTAAATTTTATTGTGTGATTTGAATAACCTCCAGTTAGACTAGACATCGTGTCTGACAATTCGGTAAGTGATGCTGCTTTGGCTGTAGAAAAAGAAGCTATTACAAAAGAAAAGGCGAGATTTAAAATTAAAAACACATTAAGCAGTTTTTTCATTTTTTGTGCTTTTTATGCTTCTTGGGTTTTTCTTGTTTTTCCGGCTTGCCGGCTCTTCTCCAACTTAGGTGGCGCATAATCCAGATTAGTATTATTAGTAGAACTATACCACCGGCGGTTTCTTTCCATGGAATAATCCAAAAGGAAAGTGTGGAGGTAGCTGTCTTACCATCTGCATAAGTTAAGGTTACATTGGTATTATAAAGCCCGAAACCATGCTTACTTGTCCAGTTGTTATCAAATTTACGGATAGAATCAGGAAGAACATTGCCCAACTTTTCGTTGACAGTTGATTTGGCTACGCTCTTGCCTAGCATATTTTTGATTTCGATACTTCCGGTTGGTTTTACATGAACAGAGCCGGTGTTTTGGAAACGGGTTATAAAATCTACTTTATTCGAGCTATCGATAAATAATTTTTTGGTAGAAAATTCGATAATGTTACCGCTGTATCTAACTTCTCCCGGTACTGTAATCAACATTAAGGCGCCAACTTTAGGAATTGCGGTTACGCCACCGGCGGCAGCATCAGAAACGATAGATGGCGAGAAAAATATTACGCCATAGTGACCGCCTGGTTCGGCATCTGACGGGACTGTAATTGAGTACGGAACTTGTTTACTGTCATTGGCAGGAACAGTGAAGTTTTTTTCGACTTCTATCCATTTGGCAAGTGAATATTTACCGGTATTGGTTTCGGGATCAACAAATGTCTGCTGACCGTCCTCACCTTTGGCAATAAAATCCTCAGTGGTGACATCAACCACCAATTCGCTTGAAGCGTTGGAGTTGGTAATTTTGATAGAACCGGTAATGGTTGTACCGGTTTCGGCAGTTTTCTCAGTCAGGGGAGGCGAGACGATGATACCGGCTCCCTTGTCGTCTTCGGCTCTAGTAATACCAACAAAACCCACCATATAAAAAGCAAGCACGCATAGGCTGAGTAGTGTTAATTTTTTGATCACAATCCCTCCTTCAAAATGTTCTTATATTTAAAGTTTAC
>JAPLZW010000049.1 GCA_026394835.1 Candidatus Wolfebacteria bacterium | reverse complement strand
TTCAATAGGCTGGTCTTCGGGCAATTTAAAGCTTTCCATCAATGATTTTATCCGCTCACCGCCGAAAATGCGGAGCAAGTCGTCTTCAAGCGATAAAAAGAATCTGGTTTCTCCGGGGTCGCCCTGCCGGCCCGCGCGGCCGCGCAATTGGTTATCAATCCGGCGCGCTTCATGCCGCTCGGTGCCGACAACGCACAATCCTCCGAATTCTTTTATTTTCTGGGCTTCAAGCGGATCCGGCGGATTACCGCCCAAAATAATATCAACTCCCCTGCCAGCCATATTCGTGGCTACGGTCACAGCGCCCGGTTTTCCGGCCTGCGCAATAATCGCGCCTTCGCGTTCGTGGTTCTTGGCGTTCAAGACTTCATGGGGAATCCCCGCCTGCCCGAGAAGTTTGGAAAGAATTTCGTTTCTTTCTATGGATGCCGTACCAACCAAAACCGGCTGGCCTTTACGGCATTTATTTCCGATATCTTCGATAAGCGCCTTGTATTTCGCTTCTTCGGTTTTATAAATAAAATCCGGCTGGTCAACCCTGATCATCGGCTTATTCGTCGGAATGGTAACAACTTCCAAATGATATACTTTGTCAAATTCTTCCGCAGAAGTTTGGGCGGTTCCGGTCATTCCGGAAATTTTTTCGTACATCCGGAAATAATTTTGGATGGTGATTTGGGCAAACGTCCGGGATTCTTCCTGGATACGGACGTTTTCTTTGGCTTCTATAGCCTGATGGAGCCCGCCCGAATACCTGCGGCCATGCATCATCCTGCCCGTAAATTCATCAACAATGATAATTTGGTTGTCTTTAACGACATAATTTTTGTCTTTATGAAAAAGGCTCTTTGCCTTAAGTGATTCCTGAAGATAGTGGGTCAGCCTCTGATTCTCTACTGAATAAATATTCTCAATTTTAAGGAGTTTTTCTATCTTGTTGATGCCAAGATCCGTGATTGAGACATTCTTATGCTTCTCATCAACGATATAATCTTCTTCCGGAACCAGGCTTTCAGCCGCCCGGCTCATAATGCGGTAATATTCGCTTGATTCGGCATCAGGCGCGGCGATTATAAGCGGAGTCCTGGCTTCGTCAATCAGAATACTGTCCACCTCGTCAATGATGGCGTAATAAAATCCTCTCTGGGTCTGCTGATCCAAGCCGTAAGCCAAGTTATCCCTTAAATAATCAAAGCCAAATTCATGGTTTGTGCCGTAGATTATATCGGCCATATAAGCTTCCTTTCTCGAAATCGGCTTCAGAAAATCCTGAAAAACTTTGAAACTTCCCACCTCATCTCTTTCCTTGTCCTCGTCGGAATTTTTGATATAAGAAGAGTCATACAAGAACGCCTGTTCGTGGACGAGGCATGCGGTTTTTAATCCCAAGGCATCGTAACTCTGTCCCATCCAAACCGCATCTCTTCTCGCCAGATAATCGTTTACCGTAATTACGTGGACTCCACGTCCGGTTAAAGCGTTCAAATAAGCCGGCGCCGTGGCAGCCAATGTTTTTCCCTCACCGGTTCTCATCTCGGCGATTTTTCCTTCGTGAAGCGCGATACCTCCCATGAGCTGAACGTCAAAATGCCTCTGTTTAAGAGTTCTCTTTGATACTTCTCTTACAAGCGCGAAAGCTTCGGGAAGAACGCTATCCAAATCAACGCCTTCCGAAACGGCGGTTTTTAATTTTCCGCTTCTCTCGCGTAAACCTTCATCCGACAATTTTTCGAATTCAGGTTCAAAATAATTTATTTTATCAACGACCGGACTGAAATTATGGCCGCTGAAAATTTTTCTTAAAATAGAAATCATATTATCCGGAAAAATCTACCCCAACAAATCCGAAATGATCCGAAAATGTCCGAATGCGCTTTTTAAAATTAATATTGGGCTTTATATTTCTCAATTTCAATTTTCAATTTATCTTTCACTTCATCTATCCCCGCTCTTAAATCCGGACCGGAGTTTTCGGCTCTTAAAATTCTTTTGGGAAGATAAACCATCGCTTCGGCATAAAAAACATCTCCCTTCCTATGGTGCCTGGTTAATCTCCCGATTTCTATTTCAACCTTAACACCTCCTTCCTTTTCGGATCTTTCGATGAACTTCGAGAGCGAACCGATTTTAGTTTCAGCGTATTCGCGTATCGATGGCGTTATATCTATATTTGTAGCTTTAATATTGATATTCATTTAATTTTGATTTGCCCTTATCTTACCTTAAAAAATCGGCTTGGTCAAAAATAAAAAAACCCGGCAGGCAGCGCCTGTCGGGTTTATAAGAAGACTATGCTCTCTTCTTTTTTGACGCCTTTTTTTTCTTTGCTGG
>JAPLZW010000043.1 GCA_026394835.1 Candidatus Wolfebacteria bacterium | reverse complement strand
TTGAATTTATTTTTTCCCAGGTCGGATGAAGCGGTTGATAAAATTACGAACCCGAAAACAATGAGCAGCGCCAAAGAAGCAAGAAAAATATAATCCGGCCGATGGCCTTTTTTTCTAACCGAAAAAAAACTGGACATTTATTTTCCTGATTTTAAAACCTCTCCCGGGGAATCATCCGCGATTTTGCCGTTGATTATCGCCCTTTTGCCGTTTATGATGGTCTCTCTCACATCCGTTCCTTTGAAAATAATCACATCAGCCCTATTTCCAACCGCCACCCTTCCCCTGTCTTTTATTCCCAATCTTGCGGCCGGCAAAGCAGTCAATTTCCTGACGCCGATTTCAATCGGCATGATTTTACTTCTTTCCGCAGCTTGAAGAAATTTCAAAAAAGAATGCTCTTTGCCGATTTTAGAATGCCCCAAAGCCGAAGAAATTACCGTTCTGTCATTCGCCGCCTGGAGAAGATTGGCCTTAGGATCTATATTTTTATAAGAAATGACAGCTCTTCCCCGAGTTGACTGGATAAGATGAACCAATGCCTGCGTCAGGGTCAATCCTCGATTTTTTCCATAATCCTTTAAAAGTTTTCCCTCCAGATAGCTGTGCTCCGGGACGCTTATTATTCTTATATCGTTCAATTTTAACTTGGGTAACTTCTTCCTTATTTCTTCCCGTTTTTTATTGTTTTCTAAAACATCCAAAATTCTCTCCGTGTTGATTTTTTCGTTTTCTTCTTTTATGAATAATTCTTTCGGCAATATCGCGCAGACGGGAAAAATAGTCGAATTTGCCGGGCATGTTTCAAAAAATAAGTCTGCCCGGGCGGAAACATTCCCGATCTCGGCAAGAATTTTTTCTTGAACGGATTCAAACCCCAAAATAGGCTCCGCATGGCTTACGCAGGATCTCGTTCCGGCTTCTTCTATTAAAGACGTAAATTTTTTCAGGGAAGATAATTTTTCTTCGCCGTCGCCCGAAAGTTCAAAAGAAAACAGCGTTTTGTGTTTTGCTACTATTTTTAAAATATTTTTAAGGTCGTAGAATCCCGTTTTCGAAACGCCGAAATAATCCGAGCCAATCGAAAGCCCGAAAGCTCCTTCGCGGAGCGCCCGCTCTAAAATATGCAAAAATACCTTGATTTCGTTTCCGCTCATCGCTCTCTCGCTGTCGCCCTTTATTGAATGCTCAATAGTTTTATAGCCAACCATGGTCCCGAAATTGAGAGCCATCTTTTTCCCGGATAAAACTTTTAAAAATTCCGAAATCGTATGCCAATTCACGTTAATTTTCCGGACATCCGCCCAATCGTGGAGCAAATCCAAGGAACCGTAAATCAAAGGCGCGAGCGAAAGCCCGTCTTGGCCGCCGATTATGGTCGTAACGCCCTGACGCAGTAAATTATTCTGTTCGTCTTTTTTAAAAAGCGTGAGGTACCGGTCGGATGTTCCATGAATATCTATAAACCCCGGAGAAAGATAAGCCCCCATACCGTCAATGGTTGTATCGGCTCTGTATTTGGAAAGGCTGCCGATAGCGGAAATTATTTTTCCTTTAATAAGGATGTCCGCTTTGAAAGCCGGTTTGCCGGCGCCATCAATAAGCTGGACGTTCTTAATTAACGTAGTCACGGTTTAATTATACTCTGTTTAAAAAAAGAATGGGCTGTGTATAAACGGTTAAAACATTTCTTACACAAACCTGCTCAAGAAAAATAAAACGAGTCCCAAGCCGGCGGAAACGGCGGAGATAATCCAAAATCTCATAGTTACCCTGGTTTCGTGCCATCCCAAAGCTTCAAGGTGGTGATGAATGGGCGCCGAAAGAAAAATCTTCTTTCCTCTGATTTTTTTACTCAAAATTTGGACAATGTCCGACAACGCTTCAAC
>JAPLZW010000013.1 GCA_026394835.1 Candidatus Wolfebacteria bacterium | reverse complement strand
TATATGTAGGATTTGATGCTCTTTGCCTGATAGTAGGCCCACTGACTCGTTTCCTGTCCCTGGTTTAAAATCGCCCGGGAGGAGTATTTCCCCATGTAAAGGGTCGTTACTGCTGCGAAAACAGCAATGATCGCCGTGGCAAGGGCCACCCAGGACATCCATTTGTCCGGTTTAGATTCAGACATACGTCAGACCTCCTGAAATCATGAAATTCGATTTTTTGATTAATTTTATATTAAAAAAGGGTTAGCCTGTTTCAGCCAACCCTTAAATATGATATTTGGTGGAGCTACGCGGGATCGAACCGCGGACCTCTTGAATGCCATTCAAGCGCTCTCCCAGCTGAGCTACAGCCCCGTGTCCAAACATACCAACGAGCGTGCAGACTTAACATACCGTTTCAGGGCTTGTCAATACATTTTTCTTGACATTTCACCGCCCCTTATATAATCAGAGAGCCTCGCCGGAGTGGTGAAATTGGTAGACGCAGGGGACTCAAAATCCCCCGAGGGCAACTTCATGTCGGTTCGATTCCGACCTCCGGCACCAGTATTCATAAGGGTTTCAGGCTATCAAAGCTTGGAGCCCTTTTTTATTCGCTACGATATGGCTACGATTTACTTTGCAAGTGCTTAAAATCAAACAAAGAAAAGACAATGCAAAATTGTCCTTTCTTATCCTATATTGTCTAATATTTTCTCTTTTGCAAAGAATTAAATTATTTTGCATACAATTTCCCTTATAACATTTACGGTTACGGCATTACCCAAGCATTTATAGCGTTGAGTATCTGAAATGTCCTGTGTTTTACAATGCGTATAACAACAATCTTCACAATCCAACCAAGGAATATCAATAACCTTATTTTTTAAGCATTCAACAAAACCATATTTTGTCCAATTATCTGGGAAACCTTGTGCTCTTTCATATTCGATTGGCGTTAAATCTCTAATGGAATGGCGATTCGCAATGTCTCTCCTTGTGCTCTCAGGGTCGGACACTTTGAAGATGGGCTTAATGTTTGTTCTAAATCGCTCCGAAATTTGCTTTTCATTAGTCGTTCCAGTTCTCGTGTGGATAGGAAATACTTTGGGTCTGGGTGTTCCTCTAAGATGTCCGATAATAAAAACTCTTTCTCTGACTTGAGGTGTGTTGATGTTGTTGCTGTTAAGCACTTGCCATTGACAGTCATACCCCATCTCATCAATCGCTGAGATGATCGTCGCAAAGGTATTGCCTTCATCGTGGGACAAGAGTCCTTTGACGTTCTCAAGGAAAAGATAACGAGGTCTTTTAACTCGTGTGATTTTGGCAATCTCAAAAAAAAGAGTGCCTCTTGTGTCTTCAAATCCTCCTCGCTTTCCAGCAATAGAGAAAGCTTGGCAAGGAAATCCTCCACAGAGTAAGTCGAAGTCTGGCAACTGTTCGGGAATAATTCTTGTTGCATCTCCGAAGTTGGAATGTGTTGGGAAATGTTTTTTGTAGATTTGGGTGGCATATTTATCTATTTCGCTAAAGCCAACGCATTCCCAGTTAAGTTCCTGCATTGGAATTTCAAAACCGCCTATGCCTGAAAACATTGAAAAGTATTTTATGTATTTCACGCATTTTTATTTAATAGTTATTATTGTTTTATGATACGGAATGGACAGGTAAATTTAGGAAAAGAAGGGAAGTGGTTTTTAAACAAAAATCCCGATTGCTAATCGGCCAACTGTTCGGAAAGCCAATTCAACTCGGGACTATTGTTTGAACAGTTAATTATTGATTATATTATCATTTTAGCATATAGGGAAAATCTGTCAATGGGGATAGATAAAATGGACTTTAAACTTGAAAGAAAGCGTATTGATGTCATTTCAGATGATAAATTATTTTCTGAAATGGAAAGAGTATGGAAACGTCTTGGACATCGCCCCTCACGGACAGAATGGGAAGCATCAAACCCAACTATTAGCTACATTACATATCGTCGCCACTTTGGCGGTTGGGTGAATGCCTGTATACGTTTTATCGAATTCAAAATGGGTATTTCGATTACCGAGAGCCCCATAATTTTGGATTATAATAACGGATCTCAAAAAATTCGGAGTGAAAAGAAACGTGATATTCCACTTAAATTAAGGCTCAAAATACTTGACCGAGACAATTACACATGTGTTTTATGTGGTAGGACTCCTGCACTACTCCCCGGTTTATCTCTTCATGTTGACCATCGAATTCCTTTTTCTAAGGACGGTAAAACAGAATTTAATAATCTTCAAACTCTTTGTGTCGATTGCAATTTAGGTAAAGGAAATTTGGGGTAGGAAAATTTAGGAAAATCTTCTTTTCCGGCTACGATTTGGCTACGGAAAATCTTCAAATATAGGCTTTTTCGTTCCTAAACGTTCCCATATCTTCTTAAGGAAAACAGAACTAAAATAAATAGTTATAACAATAACACAGGGATGAGGGAAACCCTCTGCGGTAACTCAAAATCCCCCGCCCGCAAGGGCATCCCGGTTCGACCCCGGGCCCTGGCACCAAGAAAATAAAAAGGGACAAACCGATCAAGGTCAGCCCCTTTTTTACGATTTAACTTTTGCCTTTTTACTGTCTATGGCGGCATTGAATTTTTCCGCGTTGATGACGAATCTGTCATGGGTCGCCTCGGATATCTTTTCGACATCGTCGTAAGCTTCCAGGGAAAAGGTCAGCTTGCGTCCT
>JAPLZW010000093.1 GCA_026394835.1 Candidatus Wolfebacteria bacterium | reverse complement strand
GGGTTCAGACGAACGCTACAAACGGCATAGGAATTAGCGCGTTTTGCCAAAGAATATTCTTCGTTGATACAAAACAATAAATCCATTGAATTTTTGGGGTTTCGGGTATTAAATAAGGGATTTTACAGATCCACAATATAAGTTTTAATGAATTTCTCCACGGCTTTTACGGTTTCTTCCTTGAGCTTGGGGTTACTTTCCGCCACCCATCTCGCGAAATTGTATAATTCGCGCGCGTCTACCCTTATCCCCTTTTTATTTTTGTAAAGAAAGTACATAAGCGTAGTCATGGCAATGCGTTTATTCCCGTTTTGGAAAGGGTGATTTTTTATCATCAGATAAAATAAAACCGCGACTTTTTCAACTAAACCTTTATAAAACAGCTTCTTCCCAAAAGATTGGAACGGAACCGCCAGGCAACTCTCCAATATATTGGGGAAACGCGACCCGAAGTCCGGAATAGTCTCGTCCCACGCCATTGACTCCCTCGCCAAGGCGTAAGCCACGTACTCCACCTCTGTTATAATGATTGTTTTCAGCCTCATTCCTTACCAAGCAGTTTTAATGTTTCACCGTATTCAAGAACGGTTTTTTTGACTGATTCATCAATCATTTTTTTGTCGTTTTTCGACAAAATACTCCCGACGATTTCCGGCATATCTTTTTTATTTATAACAAAACTGCGGCCTATCTTCTGGGCTTTAATATCGCCGCTTTTAATCTTTTTGAAAATCGCCTGCCGGCTTATTCCCAAGGCCAGCGCCACCTCGGCAGTTGATAAAAATTCCTTATCCATACCCGCATTATAAAGTTCGTCAACCTATGTGTCAATGGTTGACACATGACAACCAATCCCCTTGTTGAATTTTTGGGGTTTCGGGTATTAAATAGAAGCAAGACCCTTAACGCTATTCAGGGCAAGACAAGACGCTCTTTCACTCAACCCGTGGCAAGGAGGACGTCATGACCATCACAAAGCTGAATCTCATCCTTGCTCTCATCTTCTTGGGGATTATTATCCTTGTCATTCCGACCCCTGTCTTCCCCGGAGACCGTACCAATATCAACCAATCCTCGGAAAAGGCTTTGAGCCTGTCAAGCCAAGAGATCAGGAAGATGTGGATTGATGCCTACGAAAAAATATCCGATGAAGTCGCCGAAGACCCCACCGTGGATAAGTGCGATGTGTTCTTGGTGCTCTACAGGCGAAATCGACAAGGGACTCTCCTTGTCGAGACTCGCTGTGCTATTGCAGTGAGAGAATATCTCCAGATACCTAAGCCGCAAAAGTTCTAGCCGTCCTTTCCCCTCATCGACCGCCGGCAAACCAGACCCATCTCTGGTTTGCCGGTTTTTTTATTCCGCGACGCCATTGGGCCAGCCCCGTTAGAAATAACCCTTAAGCTAAAAACTCCTGGCCCTTGAGCTGTCGCAAATTTCTAACGGGGCCAGCCGCCCAATAAATGAAGATGTAAATGGTCAATTACCTGACCGCCTTCTTTTCCGACATTAAAAACCAATTTATAGCCCTTGAGCCCGAATTTTTCCGCCACGCTTTTCGCGGCAAATATCATTTTTGAGATAATTTCCTGATGATTATCTTCAAGATGAATTATTGACTGGATATGTTCTTTGGAGACGATAAGGTAATGTATTGGCGCCTTGGGATTGATATCCTTTATCACAAAAACTTTGTCGTCTTCAAAAATGAATTCCGATGGAATTTCTTTATTGGCGATTTTGCAAAAAATACAAGTATCCATAAATAGTTAAATCCCAAATTACAAATCCCAAATCTCAAATAATATTCAAATCTCAATAACCAAAATCATTTGCTCTTCTCTAAAATACTCGACAAAATTTTCTTCAACTCAATAGCTTCTTTCAAATGCTCATCACCACCAATATTCTCATCATTCGTCCCATTTATAAGATTTAACCAATAAGCAGTCTCTTTGGCTTCTTTCCTGCATATCTTTATCCTCATCATGAAATCCTTCTTACCTAAACATTCATTTGCCTCGATATAATTAGCTCCCACAGAATCTGATGAACGAATTACCTGCTTCGAGTATTCAATATTAGAAACGCTCCTGGGTAGTCTTTTACAAAATAAAGCCACATCCCTCGCAAATTCCAGCGTTCTTTCTTCCAAATCGTATGGTTTTGAATTTCGTGTATTTTCCATTATTTTATTTGGAATTTGGCGCTTGGCGCTTTATTTGGAATTTGATATTTGGATTTTGGAATTTCGTCAGAGTCTTCTTTTTACCTCATCAACAACCTTAGATAACGGCACGGTTTCCTGGTTGCCGCTTTTCATATCGCGGATGATGATATTATCCTCAAAAACTTCTCTCTGCCCCAAAAGCAACGCCAGCTGGACTTCTTCCTTGTTCGCGATTTTAAGCTGGGTGCTTAAAGATTCCTTGCCCAACGATTCAATGACTTTTATATCCGCTTCCCGGAATTTTTCCAGAAGGCCCAAAGCTTTTTTCTTCGCCGGATCCCCGATTTGAATCAAAAAGATTTTGGCCCTCGGCTTGCTTATTCCCGGAACTCCCTGCGCCTTCATCACCTCTATGATTCTTTCAATTCCCGGCGCGCTGCCGACAGCGGGCAAAGGGCTTTTTCTGCCGCCCAAAATTTCCGCCAGATAATCATACCTGCCGCCTCCTCCCAAAGCCGACGGAATGCCTTCCGCATATATTTCAAAAACCGTGCGGTTGTAATAATCCAACCCTCTTACCAAGTAGTGGCTCAAAGCATACGGCAGTCCCAGCTCATCCAAATATTCCAAATCCAGCTTAAAGTGATTGCGGCACGCGGAACACAAGTGATTCACCATAACCGGCGCGTCGGCTTTCAAAGCTTCGCAAGATTCGTTCTTGCAATCCAAAAGCCTCAAAGGATTTATCTCAATCCTTCTTCTACAATCTTTACAGAGTTTGTTTTCAAATTTTTTGTAATATTCCAGAAGTTTCCTTTTGTAAGTCGGGCGGCATACCCGGCAACCGATGCTGTTTATCTGGATAACCAGATTTTTAACTTTCAATTCTTCTATAAATCTGTAAGTCGCGAGAATTATCTGGGCATCGTAAAGCGGATCGTCGTCTCCGCCGATAATTTCAAATCCTCCCTGGTGGAACTGGCGGTATCTGCCTGCCTGCGGCCTCTCGTGGCGGAAAAACGGGCCGAGATAGTAAAGCTTTAAGGGCTGGGGCAAACGACTCAAGCCATGTTCCAGATAAGCCCGCATAATGCCCGCGGTATTCTCGGGCCGCAAAACCAGCTGGTCGCCGCCTTTCGTTCTCGCTACGAACATCTCTTTTTCCACGATATCCGTCGTATTGCCGACGCCACGCTCGAAGATTTCCATATTTTCCAGAATTGGAGTGTCAATTCTCTGAAAATTGTAAAAATCGGCGATTGTGTCAGCCACTTTCCGCACCCGGTTCCACCACGGCTGGTCTTCGGGCAATATGTCATGCATACCCTTCGGAGCCTGCAAAAGAATGGCTCCTTTCTTCGTCTTTTCCGAAATTTTAACCTTTTTGGTTTTTACCGGCGTTTTTGCCATTGATAAAATTTTAATAAGCCGGTTTTTCCACAGCCAGCACTTTATTGAAAGGCCACAATCTTAAACGGACAAGGCCGATGACTTCGTCCGATTTCACGCTTCCCCAGCTCCGGGAGTCAAAGCTATAACTCCGGTTGTCTCCCATCACGAAATATTGGCCGGCAGGAAGAGTAAAATCTTTTCCGGTTGTCATGACACCCGCCGAAATATATTTTTCGTCCAAAACGAAACCTTTCGGATTATCCTTATTTGAAATATATGCCTTGCCGTCCTTAAATAAAATTGTGTCTCCCGGAAGCCCGATGATTCTTTTGATATAGAAGGTGCTCTCGTCTCCGGGATAACGGAAGACAATGACCTCTCCCCTTTCCGGCTGCCTTAATTTATAACTAAGCTCGTCAATCAAAAGATAATCGCCGGAAGAAAAAGTCGGCTCCATTGAGGCGCCGGAGACCAAAAATGGCTGTATTAAAAAATTTCTGATTACGAGAACCGCGATAATCGCGATGATGCCGATCTCAATCGTCTCCCAAACCGAATAAAAAAATGATTTCATTGATTTTTTGGTCGTTATCCCAGTAGTGAGCCCGCGATTAAGCCAGGACTTACATGAGACAAATTTTAAAAACAAAAAAGGTTTACAAACTAAGATAACTCTGATAATTATAATGATATCGCGGGTCTACTACTGGGTATGGTATAATACTATAATCAAAAAAATCACTAAGTCAAACCCCGTTAGAAGCTTAGCGGATACAAGAACAACGCTACTGAACATAATTTCTTCGTGGAATTACCTGCCGATAAAAAACATCTATCACCCGCTATTGGCTTCTAATGGGGTCAAATAAATCATCAATGACAAATAAGCCACTTCTCGTAATCGGACTCGGCAATCCCGGGAAAGAATACGAGTCAACCTATCATAACGCCGGGACTCTCTTCGTGGATTACTTTCTCGGAAAAATCTCTTCGGAGTCTCGGGAAAAAAATCCGGCATGGAAAGAAAAATCGGGAACTTTCAGCTACACGAAGGCGGACGGAATAATTTTCGTGAAACCCCTGGTTTTTATGAACGATTCCGGAAAAGCCGTGAAGTCGGCGATGAACTATTTCAAGACATTGCCCGAGCAGATTCTCGTTGTCCACGACGATTCGGATATCGCGGCCGGCGAATACAAATTTTCACTGGAGCGCGGCTCGGCCGGACACCGCGGCGTTGAATCAACCATTAAATTTCTCGGCGGCAAAAATTTCTGGCGGCTGAGAATCGGGGTAAGGAATAAAAAGAATGCCGGCGCAAAAAGGATTAAGGCGAGCGACTTGGTGCTGAAAAAAATAACAAAGAGCGATATGGAGGCTATCAAAAAAACTTTTGAGGAAGTAAGCAAAACATGGTTAAGCTGAAAACCGCGATTTTAATAATCGGCGACATTATCCTGCTTTATTTGTCGCTCGCAATCACGCTTATTATCCGCTACGGATACGAAAATTTACCGGCATCTTTTTCGGTCCATTTTGAACCGTTTTCTTTCATATTCCTGATATGGGTGATTGTTTTCTATCTCGCGGACCTTTATCAAATACGGAAGATGAAAAGGGGTCCCCAGCTCCTCCGCGACCTCGTGGGAAGCATAATCCTGTCCGCCGCGGTCTCCGTCATCTTTATTTATATCCTGCCGAAGTTTTTTGAACTTACCCCTAAGACCAATCTCGCCATCTTCGGGCTTATTTTCTGCGTTTTGGATTTCGCCTGGAGGCTCGGAGTCGTAAAATCCCCTTATGCCAGGACAAAAATCATGATTTTGGGCGAATCTCCCGTAAATAATGAAATCGTCTCATACATAGAAGCCAATCCCCAAATCGGATACGACCTCGCGCGCAAAATAGGCAACGGCTCCAAAGAATACGATTTTGAGAAATTAAAAAATACGATAAAAGACGAAAAAATAGACATCGTTCTTATTCCTCCGCAATTTACGGAAAAAGAATCCATGGAAGCGAAGTCCGTTTACCGTCTCCTGCCTCTTGAGGTGGATATTCTTTACGCAACCGATTTCTTTGAAATGATTTTCCAGAAAATTCCGCTTGAAAGCCTGGAAGAATCCTGGTTTGTGGAAAAAATAAACACCCGGAGAAATTTTTATAACGCGCTTAAAAGAGCCATAGACATCCTGCTTGGTTCGGCGCTTCTTATTGTTTTGTCGCCCTTAATGCTCCTCGTGGCCATTCTCACCAAATTGAGCCCGCGCGAAGGACCGGCTATATTCAAACAAAAAAGAACAGGCATCAATAATAAAAAATTTACGCTTTTTAAATTCGGCACGATGCGTGGAGATAAAGGCGCGGCCTGGACAGTGGAAAACGACGACCGGATCACTTTTCTCGGAAAAATATTGCGCCGGAGCCATTTGGACGAGATACCCCAGCTTTGGAATATCGTGCGCGGCGATATTTCTTTTATCGGTCCCCGGGCCGAAAGCTCGGAACTCACCCTTAAATACAACGAACTTCCCTATTACGACATCAGGCACATAATCAAGCCCGGGCTTACCGGCTGGGCGCAAATCAATTACCGGCCATCGGCATCGCTTGAGGAAGCTTTTGAAAAACTTAAATACGACATTTATTACATCAAAAACCGGTCGCTGATATTGGATCTCCTGATTATCGCCAAAACCGCCCGTTTGCTTTTCAGCAATCCGAAATAAACAACATGTTTAAAAAAATATCGGGGCTGATGGCAAAAGTGAAATCATCCCTTTTTGAAAATCGCGGTACTCGCCAAACCGTAACTAAAAATGCCTTTTGGTTAAGCGTAAGCCAAATAGGCAGCCGGCTCATCCGCGCCGTCATCATAATTTATTCCGCAAGGATTCTTGGAGCCGAAGAATACGGAGTTTTTTCCTATGTTTTGAGCTTTGCGGGATTTTTTACCATATTCGCCGATATTGGCGTTAACGCTCTCTTGACGCGTGATACCGCCAGCCATCCCGAACGCCGCAGTGAATATTTTGCCACAAGCTTCTGGATAAAAACTCTTCAGATTTTCATAACGGTGCTTTTGGTGATTTTCGTCGCCCCGCACCTCACGAGCGTAAAGGGAGCGGCATATCTTATTCCGTTTGTCGCCCTGCTTGTCCTGTTTGATAACTTAAGGGATTTTGCGACTTCCTACTTAAGGGGATTGGAAAAGATGGAGCTGGAAGCGCTTATCTTAATGGTTATGAATATAGCCATTATGGTTGCGGGTTTTATAATTCTTTATTTTTCCCATACCGCGAAAGCTTTACTCCTTTCGTATATCGCAAGCGTCGGGCTAAGCGCCATTCTTGCCGTGATAATTGTCCGTGAAAAATTCTTCAAAATCTTCAAATATTTCAACAAGGAACTCGCGAAGAAAATATTGAGCGCCAGCTGGCCATTCGCTTTTTCAAGCGCTCTCGGAATCTTTATGCTCAATACCGACATCGTCATGCTCGGCTGGTGGCGGACCACTGCGGAAATAGGATATTACTCCGCCGGCATACGGATTACCCAAGTTTTTTATGCGCTTCCCACGATATTCGTAAGCAGCATATTCCCCGTGGTCTCAAGGCTCATCAACCAGGATAAAAAAGAAGAAACCCGGATAGTAAACGAAAGGTCTATGGCTCTTGTTTTCATGTTTGCGATTCCCCTGATTGTGGGCGGCGTTGTTTTGGGAGAACCGATATTTAATCTTGTTTACGGAAAAGAATATCTCCCGGGCGCGTTGGGTTTTCAGATATTGGCAACTACGATGTTCTGGATATTCCCCGGAATGATTATTTCCAATCTTGTTTTGGCGCACAACCTGCAAAAAAAATCCCTTATTTATATCGCCGCGGGCTCTCTGGGAAATATAGTTTTTAACGCTCTTCTTATCCCAAGGTGGGGCATTGCCGGGTCGGCAATATCCACTTTTATAGCATTGGCTTTAAATTACGGGCTTACATGGATTATGATCAAAAAATACGGCAACTTTAAAACATTCACTCATCTAAAAAAAATAACCGCGGCGGCGATTATTATGGGCGCAATCGCTTTTGTGCTCGACAAAACCGGCTTAAATGTAATTGTGAATATCTCTATCTCCGGCGCCGCCTACTTCGTAATTCTTTTACTGTTTAAAGAAAAAGTTTTACGGGAATTCGCCTTTATAAAAAACCGGCTTCTGCCGGAAAGATAAGCCGCCCCAAGGATTACTTTCTCCAATAAACGCCGTCGTAATCTATCCATACAAGAGGAGAGCTGATTTTATTCTTCTCCCTGAAATTATCCACCGCCCGGCCGCAATTCTTCAAGCTGTAATCATCAATGATGCAATAGCCTCCGGGAGATAATTTATGGTAAAGATTCTCCAGGGCGTCCATTGTTGATCCATACATATCGCCATCCAACCTTAGAACCGCAAGTTTTTTTATGGGAGCATTGGGAAGAGTATCTTTAAACCAACCCCTTAGAAATACCACCCGGTCATCAAG
>JAPLZW010000079.1 GCA_026394835.1 Candidatus Wolfebacteria bacterium | reverse complement strand
GCATAATCTCAAAAATATCAATCTGGAGATTCCGCGCGACAAGATAACGGTTTTCACCGGCCTTTCCGGCTCCGGAAAATCCAGTTTGGCCTTTGATACGATTTTCGCCGAAGGCCAGCGCCGCTATATAGAATCCTTATCCGCTTATGCCCGGCAGTTTTTGGGACGGCTTGATAAGCCGGATGTGGATGAAATCGAGGGGCTCTCTCCCGCGATTTCCATTGACCAGAAAAGCCGTTCCGGCAATCCGCGTTCCACGGTCGCGACTATTACAGAAATATACGATTACCTCCGGGTGCTTTTCGCCCGCGCCGGCACGCCGCATTGTCCCGTTTGCGGCGACGAGATAAAAAGGCGGACGAACGAGGAAATCGTGGACGCGGTAATCCAGATATCGGATGAAAATAAAGGCAGAAAGAACCTTTTGATTCTCGCGCCCGCAGTGCGAGGCAGAAAAGGCGAGTATTATCAGATGCTTTATGATTTTTTGAACGCGGGATTCAATGAAGCTCGTATTGACGGAAAATTTTTATCTTTGCGCGACCGTATAGACCTTTCCCGATACAAACAGCACACGATAGAACTGGTTATCGACCGGATGCCGGCAGAATTGGATTTCAAGGAAAAAGACAATCGTTTGCGTTTATCCGAGGCCATTGAGTCGGGTTTGAAATACGGGGGCGATGTCGTGACTATAATCACCGACAAAGAAATCTCGCTTTCGGCGAAATTCACCTGTCCCAAAGATGGATTTTCTTTTCCGGAAATCGAACCCAGGATTTTTTCTTTCAACAGCCCTTACGGAGCGTGTCCGACTTGCCATGGTTTGGGAACCGAAGATATCTGGTCCGATAAGATTTGTCCGGCTTGTAACGGAAAAAGGCTCAAGGAAGAAGCTTTGCACGTCCTGATAAAGAATAAAAACATCGCCGAAGTTTCCGGGCTTTCCATCGGCGATGCGTTTGAATTCTTCGGGAAACTGGAAGAGTCCAAAGAAAAAGTTTTCCACGAGATAGCGGAGGGGCCGCTTCGGGAAATCAAAAACCGATTGAAATTTATGATTGATGTCGGTTTAAGCTATCTGACTCTGGAAAGAAAAGCCGGGACATTGTCGGGCGGAGAATCCCAGCGCATCAGGCTCGCGTCGCAAATCGGCTCTCGTCTTGTGGGCACGCTTTATATCTTGGACGAACCGACCATCGGCCTCCATCAGCGTGATAACGCGAAACTCATAAAAACCCTGAAAGATTTGAAGAATTTGGGCAATACGATAATTGTGGTTGAGCACGACGAAGAAACCATCAGGGAGTCGGATTATCTGGTTGATTTCGGTCCCGGCGCCGGAATTCATGGCGGAAGAATCGTAGCTAAAGGCCCGATTCCCGAAATATTCAAAGACAAAGAACAGAAATCGGCTACGCTTGATTATTTGCGCGGGCATCAGTTTATCGCGGTTCCCAAAGAACGCCGGAAGGTGAAGCTGTTACCGGCGTATCCGGTTCGGGGAAAAGTTCCCTGATTTACGACGTGATTTATAAAACTTTGTCCAATAAGTTTAACGGTTCTTCGTATGAAGTCGGAAAGCACAAGGCGATTTTGGGAATGGAATACATCAACCGTTTGATTAATATCGACCAGTCTCCGATAGGGAGGACGCCGCGCTCCAACCCCGCGACTTATGTCGGCGCTTGGACATTTATCAGAGATTTGTTCGCTTCAACCGAGGATGCCCGGGTCCGCGGCTACAAGCCCGGACGGTTCAGCTTTAATGTGCCCGGCGGCCGGTGCGAAAATTGCGAGGGCCACGGTGTGAATGCCATTGAAATGCATTTTTTGCCCACGGTTTACGTGGAATGCGATATCTGCAAAGGCAAGCGTTTTGACCGAGAAACTTTGGAAGTGGAGTATAAGGATAAAAATATTTACGAGGTTCTGGCAATGACAATCGAGGAGGCCTCGAAATTTTTTCACGATATTCCGCATTTACATGACAGACTGAAAATTATGGAAGAAGTCGGTTTGGGATATTTGCAGTTGGGTCAGTCGGCGACGACTTTGTCGGGCGGCGAAGCGCAGAGAATTAAATTATCCGCCGAGCTCGGCAAGCGCGATACCCGCAGCACTTTATATCTTTTGGACGAGCCGACAACCGGGCTTCATTTTGCGGATATCCAAAAACTTTTGGAGGTTTTAAACCGTTTGGTGGACAGAGGGAATACGATTGTGGTTATTGAACATAATTTGGATGTGATTAAAACCTGCGATTGGGTCATTGATTTGGGGCCCGAGGGCGGTGAGAAGGGCGGAGAGGTGGTGGCGCAAGGCACTCCGGAAGAAGTGGCGCGCCGCGATACTTACACCGCGGAATATTTGCGGAAAGTGTTAAAATAATTTTTATGGAATTTAAGATATTAAAAAAATCCAAAAAGAGCCGGGCGCGCTTGGGGCTTTTAAAAACTCCGCACGGTGTTGTGGAAACGCCGGCGCTAGTCGTTGTCGCGACTCAGGCGGCGGTTAAAGCCTTAACTTTTGAAGAGGTCAAAAAAACCAAGACCCAGATTTTAATCTCTAATGCTTATCATCTCCATTTGCGGCCCGGAGAAAAAATGGTGGAGAAAAGCGGTGGGCTCCATAAATTCATGAATTGGGATAAGCCCTTAATGACCGATTCCGGCGGCTACCAGGTTTTTAGCTTGGGATTCGGCGCGGATTATAAGATGGGCAAGATAATCACAGAAGTAAGAAGTAAGAATCAAGAATTAAGCATTAAATTGGGCCATCAGCCGAAATCATTAAAAATTACCAAAGACGGCGTGCGTTTCCGCTCGTATGTCGATGGCCAGGAAATTTTTATGACTCCCAAAGAATCCATGAAAATCCAGAAAGCTCTGGGAGGGGATATTATTTTCGCTTTTGACGAATGCACTCCGCCGATAGCGGATTACGACTACACGAAAAAATCCATGGAAACTACGCACCGCTGGGCCAAGGAATGCCTAGCGGCATTCCGGAATAAAGAAGTAAGAAATAAGAATAATAGACAAGCGCTTTACGGGATCGTGCAGGGCGGGAAATTTAAAGACCTGCGGGTAGAAAGCGCCAAGTTCATCGGTTCGCTTCCTTTTGACGGGTTCGGCATCGGCGGGGAACTGGGTTTCAATAAAAAAACCATGTTCAAGATGCTTGATTGGGTGATGGAAGTTTTGCCCGAAGGAAAACCCAGGCATCTCTTGGGTAACGGCCATCTTGAAGACATGGAGAAAATTTTCAAGAGCGGAGTGGATACCGTGGATTGTATCGTGCCAACTCATTACGCGAGGCACGGCATTGCTTTTACGTCGCAAGGAAGACTGGACTTGAATAAGAAGGAATTATTAAACGATAAAAAACCGGTTGATAAAAATTGCGATTGTTATGTTTGCCAGACTTATTCGCGGAGTTATTTGTCGCATCTTTTCCGCGCCCGGGAAATCGCGCCATTATCTTTACTCACTTTTCATAATCTTTACTTCTTTAATTCATTTGTGGAAAAAATCCGCGAGCGCATAAAAAGGGAAATCATTTAGCCGGGGGTTGCAAAGGAGGTGAAAATCTCTTGACTTTTCGGTTTTTCGGGCATATAATGCGGGTATTAGTGAGTGTCGAATAATTCCCTGCGATGATATCTACTGGGAACTATCCTTCCAATATTCCTCCCCGACTTCGGTCGGGGAGGTTTTTTGTTAATCTAAGCGTTTAAAATCTTACGAAGTTGAACTTCGTAAGATTGACTTCGTAAGATTGACGGTTTTTGTTATACACAGGTTTTAAGCAGGCGGTATTTGCCCTATTTTTCTTAATTTGGCATAATTTACCGAGGTGGAGTCGCCCAAGCAGCCGCAAAGTAGAGCACTCACTAATCCAAAAAAATTGGAGGTCACCACTTGCGGTTGCTTAGGCGATTTTTGGGCGCGGGGGTTGACCCCCACACCTAACTTCTTTGATTTTATAGGCTGGTTTAACCCTTAGATTTAAAATAGTGCTGTAAAATAGGTGTGGGGGTTGACTTTAATCCCAATTCTGATAGTATTTTTATACTCGCTTTTGCGGGCGAACAACCAAATTATGACATTGGTTTCGGAAAAATATTGAGTAGCGAGATTTAGCTAAAACGCGTGTTTGGACGGCCGGCTAAGTCTGGCTGTTTTTAATTAAGGGCTTTTTCTCTGAATCCGACAACAGGAGGATGAAGAGCAAGAAAATCTTGCCCCGACCGCGGTCGGGGCGCTCAATGTGGTAGTAAAATTTACTTCACATTGGGTTCGTAAATTTTAACCACATTGGCACATGCCATTCATCATCGGTAAAAAATTGAAGATGTCGCAGATTTGGAAAGAAGAAAAGGTTATTCCCGTAACCCCGATTTTTGTTTCAAAAATGGTTATTACCCAGGTGAAAACCAAAGAAAAAGACGGATATGAAGCCGCGCAAGCCGGTTTTGATGAAACCAAAAAGAAGTTGAAAAAACCGCAGACCGGCCACTTAAAATCAGCCGGTAATTTCAGGAAATTGAAAGAGTTCAAGTCGGCCGGAACCGATATTAAAGTCGGAGACGAACTGACTTTGGACCAATTTAAGGAGGGGGAAAAAGTTAAAGTGAGCGGTTTAAGCAAAGGGCGCGGTTTTCAGGGAGTCGTAAAAAGGCATGGTTTTCATGGCGGGCCGAAATCCCACGGACAGAAAGACAAGCATCGTTCGCCGGGTTCGATCGGAGCGACCGCTCCTCAGCGCGTTATGCCGGGAAGGAAAATGGCCGGACGCATGGGGCAGGAGAGAACCACTATCAAAAATTTGGTTATCGCGAATATAGACAAAGAGAAAAATATAATTTATTTGAGAGGCGCGGTTCCGGGTATGAGGGGCGCGTTTGTTGAAATAAAGAAATAAAAACATGAAAGTTTCTGTCTTTAACGGAAAAAACGAAAAAGTGGGAGATTTGGATATCCTGAAGGATATCTTTGAAGTGAAATGGAATCCCGGCTTGGTGCGTCAGGCGGTTTTGGCGAAGAAGCGGACAGCAGGACAATTTCCACTCACACGAAAGGACGCGGAGAGGTTTCGGGCGGAGGCAAAAAACCATGGAAACAAAAAGGCACCGGCCGCGCGCGCCACGGCTCAACTCGTTCTCCGATATGGAGGCATGGCGGCACGACCCACGGTCCCAACGCAGAGGAGGATTTTACGAAGAAAATCAATAAGAAAATGAAAAGAATCGCTCTTTTCAGCTTGCTTTCCAAAAACTTGAGCGGTAATGATTTGAAAATTGTCGATAGTCTAAAAATGGAAAAAGCCAAAGCAAAAACCTTGGCCGATATTTTGAAAAATGTTATGGATGGCGGAAGAAGCGCCGTTGTTATTTCGTCCACCGCCAATGCCGGAATAAGGAAAGCCGGAGCCAATCTGAATAAAATCGGAATTTTAAGCCCGCTTTCTTTAAATGTCGGCGATTTACTGAAGTATAAAAAGGTGATTTTGGAAAAAGACGCGGTCAAAGAAATAGAAAAACACTACCTGAAAGGAAAAAAAGAAGAATAATATCGACATGGCTACAGGAATTAAAGTTAAAAATTCAAAAACAGGAACAATAACGAGCGCTTCTCCGAAGCCGGAATTTTTAGTCAAGAAATCTTGGATAAGCGAAAAAGCGGGAAGAATCATGGCGGACAGGCAGTATGTTTTTATCGTTGATAGGCGAGCTAATAAATCGGAAGTGAAGAAGGCGATCCAGTCCCTTTATAAAGTGAAAGTCAGCGGAGTCAATATCATTGAAGTCAAGGGAAAGACAAAAAGATTGGGACGGAGCGTCGGCCGCACCCCGGATTATAAAAAAGCCATTGTTACCCTGAGGGAGGGAGAAAAAATAGAAGCGCTGGCCGTATAAAATCATGAAAAAATATTCACCTACATCTCCGGGAAGAAGACAGATGACCGTTGTTGATTACGGCGTTTTAACCAAAGCCGAACCGCTCAAAAAATTGACAACGAAATTGCAAAGCCATGCCGGCAGAAATAATCGCGGCAGAATTACGGTCAGGCATCAGGGCGGAGGTGTGAAAAAACTTTACAGAATGATTGATTTCAAGCAGAATAAGCTTGATGTTTCCGCGAAAATCGTTTCCTTGGAATACGATCCTTATCGCACGGCTTTCATCGCTTTGATTCTGGACAGGGACGGCGAACGCAAATACATTATCGCTTCCAAGAATATGAAAGTCGGAGATACGATTGTTTCGGGAGAGGCGGTTGAAATGAAGGAGGGCAACAGGACCCGCCTCAAGAATATTCCCGTTGGTTCTTTTGTTTATAACGTTGAATTGAAAAAAGGCGAAGGAGGCCAGCTGGCAAGGTCAGCCGGTTCTTATGCCGAAGTTTTGGCGCACGAAAATGGTTTGACTCACATCAAACTTTCTTCGGGAGAAGTAAGGAAAGTTTCCTGGGATAATTTCGCTTCACTGGGGCAAGTTTCCAATTCCGACCACAACCTTGTCACTATCGGCAAAGCCGGGAGGTCGCGCTGGATGGGTATAAGGCCGACAGTCCGCGGAACAGCCATGAACCCCAGAGACCATCCATACGGAGGCGGTGAGGGCCGCCAGCCGCGCGGCACCAAGCGCCCGAAAACCAAGTGGGGTAAAGTAACGGGAGGCAGGAAGACAAGAAATAAAAAGAAATACAGCAGTAAATTAATAGTTAAAAGACGGAAATAAAGAGTAATCGCGAATAATGCGAATAGAATAAAAAACTAATAACGCGAATTCGCATTATTTACTAAAAATTAGCATTATTAGCGAAAACTATCATGAGCAGAAGTTCAAAAAAAGGACCATTCATAGACCCGAAGCTTCTTTTGAAGATAGCCAAATTCGGGCCGAATGATAAAGAGCCTATCAAAACATGGTCTCGCGATTCGGAAATATCCCCGGAGATGGTGGGGTATACTTTCGCGGTCCATAACGGAAAAATTTTTATTTCCGTTAAAGTCAGGGAAGAAATGATCGGACATCGCCTTGGAGAATTTTCTCCGACTAGAAAATTCATTAAGCACGGCGGAAAGATACAAAAAGAAGCGGAAAAGAAAGCTGAAGAGAAAAAATAATGAAAACTCAGACCGTAAAACTTAATCACTTGAAGATTTCGCCGAGAAAGGTAAGGCTCGTGACGCAATCAATCAGGGGACTCGCGGTAAGCGAAGCGGAGGCCCAGCTTTTGCTTAGGCATAAAAAAGCCGCGGAACCGATTATAAAACTTTTACGATCGGGAATAGCAAACGTGAAAAACAGAAACGAAATGGATTTAAAAAGCCTTTTTATAAAGGAAATCAGGGTTGACAGCGGGCCGGTGATGAAAAGACACATGCCGAGGGCTATGGGCCGCGCGACCGGGATCAAGAAGAAAAGCAGCCATATTACCTTAGTTTTGGGTGAATTGGAGTCGCCGAAAGAGCCGCGTTTTACGATTGTTAAAAAAGAAAAAATAAGCAAATCAAAAGCGGAAAAAATCCAGAAAGAAAATAAGCCGAAAGATAAGCCGGGAGAGGATATTGTTGCGAAAAGTTCGCCCAAAAAAGGTTTTATGAAAAAAGTTTTCAGCCGGAAAGCGATATAAAAATATGGGACAAAAAATCAGACCAAATTCATTAAGACTGGGAATCATTGAAGGCTGGAAATCAGCCTGGTTTCCCAAGAAGCTCCAATTTAAGGATTCTCTTGAAGAGGATTTTCTTATAAGAAACATAATCAATAAAAAAATCGGCGCCGCCGGAATAGATAAAACTGTCATAGAAAGAACCGGGGATACCTGCAGGATATTCATAAAGGCCCAGAGGCCGGGACTTATTATCGGCCGCGGCGGAAAAGGAGTCGAAGATTTGTCTAAACTTTTGGAGAAAAATATCAAAACGCTGAGAGCGGGAAAGGGCCATGCGGATAATGTGAACATCAGCCTGAATATAGAAGAATTAAAGAGATCGGAAATATCGTCTTCGGTTATCGCCCAAAATATCGCTTGGGATATAGAAAAAAGAATGCCATTCAGAAGGACTATGAAAAAATACCTGGAAGGCATAATGCAAAATAGGGAAGCGCAGGGAGCTAAAATAAGGATGGGCGGCCGTTTGGACGGAGGCGAAATCGCGAGAACCGAACATTTGGAAAAAGGAAAATTACCCCTTCAGACCCTTCGGGCGAATATCGACTATGGCGAGGCGACGGCTTTTACGACTTACGGAACGGTTGGGATTAAAGTTTGGATATATAAAGGCGATGTTTTTGAGAAAAAATCGAAAGGCATAAACCGCCAATCATAAAACATGTTATTGCCCAAAAAAGTAAAACATAGAAAATGGCAGAAGGGGAAGAACAAGAAACGCGATGTGGAAACGCGCGGCGTTAACGTCTCTTTCGGTTCTTTTGGATTGCAAGCTCTGACTCCCGCATGGTTGAATTCCAGGCAGATTGAAGCTGCGAGAAAAACAATCAGCCATTTCACGAAACGCGGCGGAAAATTATGGATAAGGATTTTCCCGGATAAACCCGTGACAAAAAGACCTCCGGAAGTTACTATGGGAGGCGGAAAAGGAGCTGTTGAGCAGTATGTTTTTCCGGTAAAGTCGGGAAGAGTTCTGTTTGAACTGGATGGCGTCGAGGAAAGCGTGGCGAGAGAAGCTTTCAGGAGAGCCGGGCATAAACTGCCTATGAAAACCAGGGTGATAGCCAAATCATAAAATCATGGATAAAAAAGATTTTTCAGAATTAAAAAATAAGCCGCTTCAGGAACTCTGCCGCGATTTAGCCGGCACAAGGGAGAGTTTGGGAAGGATGCGTTTTGATATGGCGGCGGGCAAGTCCAAAAACGTGAAAGATATAAAAAATTCCAAAAAAACTATCGCGAGATTGTTAACTTTAATAACGGAAAAATCTTCATAAAAACATGAAAAGAAAATTAGAAGGAACGGTTGTTTCCGACAAAATGCAAAAAACGAGAGTGGTTGCGGTGACGCGCTTGAAAAAGCATCCCCGCTACGCGAAGTACTACAAAGTAACCGCGAAATTCAAAGCTCACGACGAAAACAACGAATATAAAATCGGAGACAAGGTTTTAATGGAAGAGGTGAGGCCCTTGAGCAAAGACAAGCGGTGGAATATTTTAAGCAAATCAAAATAACATGATACAGGAAAGATCAATTTTAAAAGTTGCCGACAACAGCGGCGCCAAAGTAATCCGCTGTTTCAGGATACTGGGAGGAACGAGGCATAGATATGCCAAAATCGGCGATTTGATTATCGCGTCCGTCCAGGAAGTTGAGCCGAGGAAGGCCGTGAAGAAAAAAGAAATCGTGAGAGCGGTAATCGCCAGGACCAAAAATTCCCTGAGAAGGCCGGATGGTTCCTATATCCGTTTTGACGAGAATGCCGCCATTTTGGTAAATCCCAAAAAAGAACCCCGCGCAACCCGCATTTTCGGGCCGATTCCCCGGGAGCTGAAAGAAAGAGGATTTGAAAAAATAGTCATGATGGCTGAAGAAGTCGTCTAAGGGCTTGGTTGCCCGCCAAAATTTTGCGAAGCAAAACTTAGGCGGGTGCTCAAATTTATAGTAAAATTTATTTCACCAAAGGTTCATAAATTTCAATAAAATTGGCATGAAAATCAAGAAAGGAGACACAGTTAAAATAATAACCGGTAAAGACAAGAATAAAACCGGAAAGGTTTTGAAGGTCCTCGTGGCAAAGGGAAAGCTTTTGGTTGAAGGCTTGAATCTGACAAAAAAACACGTAAAGCCTAAAAATCAGGGAGAAAAAGGCCAGACGATTTCGGTTTCGAGGCCGGTTGATGTTTCCAATGCCATGATTCTTTGTCCGGGATGCGGCCGCGCGGCAAGAATCGCCTATAAAGAAGATGAAAACAGCAAATTAAGAATTTGCAGAAGGTGCGGAACGAATTTGTCATAATAAAAAAATGGAAAAAGCTTCATTAAAGAAAAAAATAAAAGAATCACCGGGCCGGAAAAACGAGCTGGCTGTTCCCAGGATAGAAAAAATCGCGATTAATGTCGGCTTGGGACGGATGAGCCAGCAGCCGAATTTTGAAGATAAAACACTGCCTCTGGTAATAAAAGAACTGGCTTTGATTGCCGGACAGAAGCCGGCGCCGACCGTGGCCAAAAAATCAATCGCCGGTTTCAAGATGCGTTCGGGCCAGATAATCGGGCTGAAGGTGATTTTGCGCCGTGGCCGGATGAATGATTTTCTGGAAAGATTGATTAATGCCGTTTTTCCCAGGTTCCGCGATTTTAAAGGATTGGATTTGGCGAATATAGACAATAAAGGAAATTTGAACATCGGTTTCCGCGACCACTTAGTGTTCCCGGAAATCAATCCGGAAGACTCTGGAATTGACTTTGGTTTGGAAGTCAGTATTGTAAGTAGTGCTAAAACAAGGGAAGAAGCGATAGAATTATACAGATTATTGGGGATACCATTGAAAAAAAATGGCTAAACAATCAGTAATAGCAAGGTCAAAAAAGGTTCCGAAATTCAGCACAAGGAAGGTGTCAAGGTGTTTTAGGTGCGGCAGGAAGCGGGGTTATCTCCGTGATTTCGGAATTTGCAGGATTTGTTTCAGGGAAATGGCGGGGAAAGGCGAGATTCCGGGAGTAAAAAAAGCATCGTGGTAAGGGCTTTATATAAAATTATGAAATAAATTTTATCCATAAAACCTTACCCCCACACCTATTTTACGAAAGTATTTTCAGTTTGAAGTTGAAATATCGTTAAACTCATATTGAAAATAATTTTGAGTCCGCAAGACTCAAAATTGAAAGAAATCATTTGGTAAAAAAGGTGTGGGGGTGCTCAAATTTGTAATTAAATTTGGGCTAAGGTATAAAGAGATACAAATTTAAACAAATTTGGCATGTATACGGATTTTTTAATCAAAATTAAAAACGCCCAGGCGGTGAAGAAAGAAAGCATCAAAGTTCCTTTTTCAAAAATGACCGGCGCAATCGCCGAAATTCTTTTGAGAAAGAATCTTTTGGAGTCCGTTGAAAAGAAGGGACGCGCTCCCAAAAAGATTTTGGAAATCAAATTAAAGTATAAGGATGGAGTTGGGGCGATCAGCGGTTTGAAGTTCGTAAGCAAGCCGTCAAGAAAAATTTACGCCGGATATGAAGATTTAAAACCGGTAAGGCATAATTTCGGATTTTCCGTAATTTCAACCCCGAAGGGCATTTTATCGGGAGCGGAAGCTAGAAAAGAAAAAGTCGGCGGTGAATTATTGTTTGAAATCTGGTAAATAAATAATATGTCAAAAATAGGTAAAAAACCAATAGTTATTCCCGACGGAACGGAAATTAAGATTGATGGCCGGGAAATAGAAGTGAAGGGCAAATCGGGGGCCTTGGTTTTGCCTATTCCGTCTTTTATTAAAGCCGAAATCAAAGATAAAGAATTGATTTTTTCTCCGGAAAATAATTCCAAGCAAGCGAGAGCGAATTGGGGGACTATCAGATCTTTAACCAATAACGCGGTAATCGGAGTCATGAAAGGATTCCAAAAAACTTTGGAGATTGAGGGCGTCGGCTATCGCGCGGTTATGGAGGGCGATACTTTGGTCTTGAGTCTTGGTTATTCCCATCCGGTAAAATTCATAGCTCCGGAAGGGGTAAAAGTTTCGGTTGCGAAGAATACCATCAATATCGCGGGAATCAACAAAGACGCGGTTGGGAAAGCCGCGGCCAAAATCAGGGCATTCAAAAAAGTTGAGCCGTACAAAGGCAAAGGCATAAAATACCAGGGTGAGATTGTCAGAAGGAAAGTCGGTAAGAAAGTCGCCGGAGCGACCAAATAAACATGAAAAAAGTTAAGGCGTTAAATAAAACACGGGAAATCAGAAAAAAGCGCAGCCGCTTCAGGCTTTTCGGCACCGAAAATAAGCCCCGTCTTTCCGTTTTTCGCAGTAATCAGTGGAGTTATGCCCAGCTCATAGATGATAAAAACGGGAAAACTTTGGCGAGCGCTTCAACTAAAGGAATGAAAAAAACAACAGGCGATAAAAACC
>JAPLZW010000081.1 GCA_026394835.1 Candidatus Wolfebacteria bacterium | reverse complement strand
CGTTCTGGCTCCTTAACGTGATCAAAGTACTTGCAAAAGAAAGCCGCGTCAAATTCATCAACTGTGATATCTGTGCCTGCCATTACTAATACACAAAACTTGAACGAATGGTGAACCGCTGGAAATATAAAGGCTTCGTTTTCAAATCCAATTATCTTTACAAGTGCACCATTTGACACAACGTCACTAAAAAATAGTTTCGGAGTATCATCAGTCACAATGCCGATAGGCAAAATAACGCCCAATTGACCTTCGTTAGATAAAATTTTTCTGAAGTGCTCGGCAAATAAAACGTATGTATTCATTCTACCGACCGCTGTCAAAGGAAACCTTTTGCTTTCACGTAGAAATATATTTAGTGCGTCGGCATGATGTTTTACCGTTTGAAACTCCTCAGCCAACAACGGGTTTGTTTTTACTAACTGGGAAATTGCTTTCTTGCGTTGTTCGACAGGTAAGTTAATTATTTCAGGGTCACGCGTTGCGAAAAATTCTTGCTCCTCAAGTTGTAACATTTCCCATGGCGGATTGCCCAACGCACAATCAAAACCTGGATTCTCGCCAGAGAAGACTTTCGGGAAAGCCAGTTCCCAGTGGAAGAAGTTCAGACGTTCTGACAGTTCCTTCACGCCTTCCACCAGACGCGCGTCTACCTCGCCGCCGTTGCGTAATTGGATGAGTTCCTGCTGGGTCGGCGCGAGCATGGTTTCTGCATCCGCCTTGGGAATCTTCCAGAAAAACGCGGCAGTCCACAGGTCCAATTCGAAGCGGTTTTTCAGGTATTCGCGCGTGGCGTGGTAGTCGTCGAAGGCTTTCGCTTTGGCTTGCACCTGAGTCGAGTCGTCTTCGGGCATGGCATCCACCTGCGCGGCGCGTTCTGCCAGCCAGCGCGCAAGATCCTCCATGCTGGTCATATGCGTACCTTCAAAACGGAATCCCAACTGCCCAGCAGGATCAGAATGACTTCCTCCGCGTTCGCGCTTGTTGCGTTTCTTCAGGGCAGCGGCAGTGGCTTTATCGTCGCCAAAGGCGGGGTTGAAGGCTTCGTCGGGGATTTCGGAAATGTCCAGATTCGACGAAACGCCCACCAGGCTGTCGCCGCACTGGATGTGCGCATCCAAAAACGAGAGCGGCTTGCCCGGCTCCAGGGCTTCCATCCACAGGCTCACCTTGCACAGTTCCACCGACATGGGGTTGATATCCACGCCGTAGATACAGTTCGAAATGACCTCACGCAGCGCGGCGCGCATCGCTTCGGGGGCCGGCTCGCCTTCACCCGTGCGCAGTTGTGCCAGAAGCCGCGCCAGCTTGCGCGCGGCAGCCAGAAGAAAATGCCCCGAGCCGCAGGCGGGGTCGCAGATTCTTAAATTGAGCAGTGCGGCGATTTGCTTTTCAATCAAACTGCCGGCGCGCGCCAATGCCTGCGCGATCACAGGGTTGAGCGCCGAATCCAGCAGCAGGCTGATCAACTCTTCGGGCGTAAAGAAACTGCCCGTGGTCTTGCGCTCGCTGCCCGAAACCGCGGTCAACTCAAACGTCGCCGCATCCGTATTGACCAGCGGGTGCAGTTCCAGCAGGGATTCATACACGCTCCCCAATTCCCGCGCGCCGAGATTCTTATAATCCACCACGCGGTGTGTGCGTCCCTGCTCGGCGGATTCCAGATCCGGGAGCGCCTGCCTTGAAAACAGGAACCCGCCGAGCACGGGCAACCCGAGTCCTGTTTTGCCAGAAACGGAGTCTTTCCTACCCCCCAGGATGTCCGTCACCAGCCGAAGGGCGGCATACAAATCCGGGTGACGTCCGCCGCGCGAACGTTCCGCCATATGTCGCATCCTCGCCAACGAATAATGCCGCAGGTAACGCTCGCGCGCCTCCGGGCTGGAATGCGGGTCAAACAGCAGGTCGCGGTCTTCTGCCACGAACAAAAAGATGAGCCGGTATACCAGGCGCAGCAACTGACGGTAATACTGCTGCGTGCCCAGCGCCCCCGAGCGCAGGTCGAGGCGCAGTGTCTGGTTCGCAGGGGCTCGCAAAAAGCCGCTGCCGAGCGCGGCAATCGCCCCTTCCACGCCTTGCCGGAGCGATTCGAGCGCGCGCAAGCCCTGTTCCTGGGCGACTTTCGACCAGGCTTCCAACCAACAGTTCTCACCTCTCTGCTCTCTGCTCTCTACTCTCGATTGATGACACACCAGCCACAGCACGGCGAAGTCCGAATAGACCTCGCCCTCGAACATGGACTCCAGATCGAATTCCAGAAAGGCCTGGCGGGTCAGGCTGGCGTTATCACGGAGCACGCGCAGGCGCAGACCGTTCGACACCATTCCCCACAGCAATTCCGGTGAACGGTTGAGCAGTTCCTGCAGCAGGCTATGTGGGCTGGAGCGCGACGCCCCGGCCGCGCCGGCCGTGCGCTGATCCAGCTTAATCCCGCAGCCGACCAGATGAATCGGCGTTTCACTCCATCTGTGCGAGATGGGATAACTCTTCCCGTCCAGTTCGACGGCCTTCGCTGTTTGCAAACGTCCGTAACCGAGCTCCTGGAAGAGCGGTAACAGCCAGCGATCACGGGTCTCCCCTGTCGCAAAATCGCCAATCCCCAGGCGCTCGCGCATCGCCCGGAAAGCCGCCCATGATCCCTGCAGCCGGTTCCATGAACGGTTGATCGCCTCATTGGGTTTCTCCCCGGCCGGCAAGTGATAGTCGGCGGCAGAAAGCCCATCCAGCTTCGGATCAACCGCCAGGACGCGCTGTAACAGGTCCGCCGGGAGCAGCGCTCCCTCGGTGTGGATGGTGGTGAAGGGGTTATATGTACGGGTTTGCATGGAGTTATGATATTTTCTAAGTATGATCTAATGTCCGCGGTAATATCGAACCAGAGGTGGATTATCGTCATCTTCTGGAGTCATGTGTCTGACGATCATTTTCAACTTTATGTTTTCTGGTGGAGCGCAATATTCTTTATCAATCAATATAAACTGAGTTCCAGATAATTCCGTGTCTGCAAGTTCATAGAGCATCTGATGAAATCCCTCAAATTGTTCACGATTTTCCCGCTCACTTACGTTTTTCATGGGTGAGTCTATAATCAACAATGATGGCAGGACTGCGTTTATTTTCACTGCCAAACGATGAATTGCAATTGCAAAACAGGCTTTGAAAAGTGTTTTTTTGCCCCCACTGCTAAGATTGGAGAAAGAGGTAATAGATAATTCTCCTATATCGGGCGAAATTACTTCAGGCAGAAAATGTGGGGGTACGATCGCAACATGGTCATCTGATGCAAAGCCAGATATCCTTGCTCGTAGCAGGCAGTCAAGAAAGAGATTTTCAAGTTCATTCAAATTGCTCCTATCTTCCTCAGCGGCTGCTCGGGCGTTCTTTAATTCGCGCCTTAGTTCATTTTCGCGTGTTTCAAGCTCTGAAGCTTTCTTGAACAATTCATCAACTTTGCTTGATAACTTTATATAATCTCCCAGTTTAAAGATAGTCTGTTCTATCTCAGCTTTTCTACGCTCATGTCCTAAAGTGCTAGATAGATAAGAAGAGTCATAGTCGCTCGTTGCTTCGTTGATGAGCTGATCGACTTTTTGTTTTTCTGCGGTTAGTTCCAGCTGTTGTGATCTGAGTTTTTTTA
>JAPLZW010000070.1 GCA_026394835.1 Candidatus Wolfebacteria bacterium | reverse complement strand
CTATTGTAGGAGTCATAGAAGTTATCTTTCTTTATTTTTCAATTTATGGTTTTATCATGTAAGATTAAATAGTTTCGCTATCCTTGATAGGTGTGGGGGTAAATCTTGTAATTATCAATTTATGGAAAATATCAGGAATTTCGTAATTATCGCGCACGTAGACCATGGTAAAAGCACTTTGGCTGACCGGTTTTTGGAGATGACCGGCACAGTTGATATGCGGCATATGAAGCCGCAGTTTTTGGATTCTCTGGAATTGGAAAGGGAAAGGGGAATTACCATAAAAATGGCGCCGGTCAGGATGCTTTATGAGTATAAAGACAAAGAATACATTCTGAATTTGATAGATACTCCGGGACACAGTGATTTTTCTTATGAAGTTTCAAGGGCTTTGGAATCGGTTGAAGGCGCGATACTTTTGGTTGACGCGACTCAGGGAATTCAGGCTCAAACACTGGTTAATTTCCGTTCCGCGAAAAAAGCCGGGCTTAGAATTATCGGCGCGGTCAATAAAATAGATATCCAGGGGCTTGATCCGAAGGATGTTGACAGGATAGTGAAAGAAGCGGCGAATCTTTTAGGTATCCCGGAAGATGAAATATTCAGGGTCTCCGGGAAGACCGGACACGGTGTGAAGGAACTTTTGGACGAAGTGGTGCGCTTGGTTCCGCCTCCGCGCCAACATAAATCAATATTGGATGCGCATAAGACGGCATTCCAATCTTTGATATTCGATTGCCTCTATGATGAACATAAAGGCATTATCGCCTTCGTGCGGGTTTTTGCCGGAGAATACAAAAGCGGAATGGAAACAAAACTGATTGCCACAAATGAAAAATTCAAAATAAAAGAAGTCGGTTATTTTTCTCCCAAGATGAAGGTTTGCGATAAGTTGAAAGACGGCGAAATAGGATATATCGCGACCGGCATCAAGGATTATGGAAAACTTCAGATTGGCGATACTATCGGAGACGAGGCTTTGCCTGGGTATAAAGAACCCAAGCCTGTAGTTTTCGTTTCTTTGTATCCCGATGATTCAAATCAATACGAAGATTTTAAGGCGAGCCTTTTAAAATTAAAACTCAATGATTCAAGCTTGAATATTGAGCCGGATATGAACGAGGTTCTGGGAAGGGGATTCAAATGCGGTTTTTTGGGCCAGCTCCATTTTGAAATTACGGCCGAGCGTTTGGAACGGGAATTTAATATAGATACGATAGGCACATTTCCTTTTGTCGCTTACAAAATCAGGAATCAAAAGGGCGAATGCGAATTTTTGAAAACTATAGATGATATGCCGCCCGATGCCACGGAAATTATGGAACCGATTATCAATTTATCAATAATTTGCCCCGTGGCTTTTTTAGGCGGAGTTTTGAGTTTAAAAGAAAAATTCAGGATAGAAGGAATAAATACCGAGAATTTGGATAATAGAATTTTGATGACGGCGACGATGCCGTTATCGTCCTTGCTTTCCGACTTCGACGGCCAGCTGAAATCCGTTTCCCAGGGCATGGCGTCTTTCAGCTATGAACTTGGGGAATACAAACGGGCTGATTTGGAAAAAGTGGAAATTCTGGTCGCGAATGAAGTTGTCCCCGGCCTCACGCGGTTGATGTATAAAGACGAATTGGCTCATGAATCAAGAAAAATGCTCGCGAAGCTTAAAGAAGTTTTGCCCAGCCAGCAGTTTTCCCAATCGTTACAAGCGAAAGTAGGAGGCCGGATTATCGCGAGGGAGAATATCACGGCTATGAGAAAGGATGTGACCGGATATTTGTACGGCGGAGACAGGACCCGCAAGATGAAATTGTGGAAAAAGCAGAAAAGAGGCAAGGAAAAGCTGAAAAAAATGGGAAGGGTGAACATTTCGGCCAATGATTTCAAAGAACTCCTGAAAAAATAGCATCAAAATTTGTTTTTCAACAGTTTCGAGGCTTTTTAATGTGATATAATTTAATTATGGTGTGGTCAGCCGAGTTTTCGTTTTAAAACAATCTTATTTTTCGGAAAAATCTTTGAACAGAAAATTAACAAAAAACGGAATTAATAAGCCAAAACTTTTTACGGGAAAATCCCTTGTTATTTTTTTTGCAATAATCAGCTTTCTTGGAATTAGCCAACCGTTTTCGGTCCATGCCCTGGGAGTGCCGAACTTTCTAGGCTATCAGGGCCGGCTTGCCGATTCAAACGGTAATCTGCTGGGGGGAACCGATGGATTGCCTTACTATTTCAAATTTTCTATTTGGGATAATGCTACGGTGGATTCCGGCGCGAAGCTTTGGCCAGCCGGAGATCCGGAAATCGTAAGCAGCACTGTTCGCGAAGGAGTTTTTAATATTAACATCGGAGATACCTCCAGTGGTTATCCGGATGCTCTGGAGTATAATTTTAATACCAGCAAAAATATTTACCTTCAGGTTGAAGTTTCTTCAAGCGGAGGTTCCGGCACTTTTGAAACTCTATCCCCGAGGCAGAAATTTTCTTCCTCTGTTTTTGCCATGCTTGCCGGAGCGGTAAGTGGAGTAGGCCAATCATCCTTTGGAACTACCACTCCATTTGCGGCTTCTGTAGTGTCGATTCAGGCAACATCAACTCAGTCAATAGGTTTGACTATCAGAGGGATGCTCGGCCAGCTGGCAAACCTTTTTCAGATTCAAAATTCAACCGGTACCAGTCTTTTTGCCGTAAATAATGACGGTAAGGTTGGGGTTGGAACCGGGGCGCCGAGCAGAAAATTTGATGTTTTGGATGCAAATAGCGATCCCCAATTAAGATTAAGTCAGACAAGTTCTACTTACGGCGAAATTTATATTGACCCGGGAGGCGATGCATGGCTTTCTTCAACCGGCGGGAATATCAGGCAAGGTGACGAAAATCTTTGGGTTTGCGAGGGAGATACCTGCAATGAGGATGCCGCTCCGGCAAGCAAAGGGAATATCATTCTGGAAAACGCGCTGATTTTTAACAATAAATCTAAACTTAAGCAATCTGGTGCATCGACAACGATCATGTATGATACGGCGGGTAACGCAATTCTAGAATTTGATGAGGAGCAATAAGGGCATATTCCAATGACACTTCTTGGAGAGCTAAGGATATTCGTAAAGCATATATTATATTGGATTTATTCCCTGGTCGGCTTTTCTCTCTTCTTCCTCCTCTTCGGTTTTCATTGGGTGTCGATTTACGGCAAAAATTTCATTCTGCAGATATTTTCCGAAAATTCTTTTTCGGTCCAGGTTTTCCATGTAATCAAGAACAGCTTTTTGCCTTCAGGAGTTCAGCTCATAGTGACGAATCCCTGGAGTGGTTTTGTGGCTCAATTGGAAATTGCGATCATTTTGGCTTATATAGTTACC
>JAPLZW010000035.1 GCA_026394835.1 Candidatus Wolfebacteria bacterium | reverse complement strand
CTGGGATTTGAATAATTCGCCAAAGTTTGAAAAATCACGTTGGTATTTTATACCGATTCCCTGTGTATATGGTGAGTTATTATATAAAATACTTGTGGTATTTGTCCGGTTGAACGCTCTGCCTCGCCAACGGCGGTTTTTCGTAAGAATGTACTCGATGTTGATATCCCCGACTATTGTGCTGGTTTGCTGCGCAGTAGTGGCGCTTGTGGTATTCATCCCAAATGTGCCGTCAATGAGCAGCCGGTTATTAAAAAGTTGCGTCGAAATGCCAACATCAAACTCCTGCGAGGTTGTTGCCGAACCAGGTTGATAATTCATGTTGACGCTAACATTTGATGAAATCTGGGAGATCATGCTGTTTAGCTGATTTGTCACCAGCGATATTGCGGTTCCGCTCATATCCACATTTGAGGAAGCCCCAACAACTGGTTTAAACTGACTTAGCGCCAGCAGATATATACCCTGGTCTGCCATTACCACCGCATTGTTGGTATCAATAGCTGCAAACACCTGGTTTTTTATATTTTCATCAGCATTGGGAAGTTTAATTCCAAATGAGATATCAGGGTTCATCAGTTTTCCAGTTAACCTTATGATACAATCAACCTGGATTCGTGTCCCCTCAAGCGAAGGGTCAGAGATAATTCCCTTTAGCGGAGCTTTTGTTTTGTAAACGGCGCTTATTGATATATTTGCATCCGCTGGATCGCCCACCCAACTGATCGAACTTCCTTCAATAAGAGACATTGGCAGACGGACATAGTTTTTGAGTTGAAAAAGGAAAAAGCCTTTTGAGCGACATTTTGCCGGGAAATGAAATCAACGAGTTTGGAAAGCTGACTCTTCCGAAAGGCATGACGAATAACTACGGTGAACTCCTGGCTTGTAAGTATGCTTTGGAAATCGCTCTTAAAAATGGAGCGGAAAAAATTTTTGGGGACAGCAAGCTGGTTATCAATTATTGGTCAAAAGCTTATGTAAAAGAAACCGAGGTTACGATGGAAACCCTGGATTTGATTGATTCGGTAAAATTATTGAGAGACGAATTTGAAGAAAAAGGCGGCGCCTTGATTCATGTTGACGGCCGCGATAACCCCGCGGACCTGGGATTTCACAGGTAACACTTGACAAAAGTTTATCTAAAGATAAACTTTATTGGTGGAGAATGAGTATCTATAATATAGTTAAGTCAGTTAATAAAATTATTATGAATAAAATTGTCGGATTAAAAGAACTGCGCGGAAATATGGAAAGTTATGTTTCTGAGGTGAAAAGGGGAAAATCTTTTGTGATTGTGCGCCGGTCAAAACCGGTGTTTAGGATTGGTCCGATTGAGGAAGATTCCGAAAACTGGGAAGCTGTCGTCGATTTTACCAAAATCAAAAAAGGCGGCGTCAAGCTAAGGGATCTGCTTTCCCGCCTTTAAATTCTTTATGGACGAAATCGAGAAAGCCTTAAAGAAGTTAACTTCTAAAGAGAAAAGCGAGGTGGAGAAAATATTGCGTCGGCTCAAGGATGGGAATTTTATAGGATTGGATGTCAAAAAACTTAAGGGAAGAGAAGACGTGTTTAGAGTTAGAAAAGGAAACGTAAGGATAATTTATAGGGTTGCGGATAGTAAAGAGATCTATATTTTAGCGATTGAACGCCGCGCCGAGAAGACTTATAAATTTAATTAGCCATTGATTTTTACAAAATCCTATATATTATTAAACTTATGAAAAAAATATCTTTACAAAATGTAGTTTGGAAAGAGGGTAAATATCACGTGGCTCAATGCTTGAATGTGGACGTGTCCAGCTTTGGCAAAACCAAAAAAGAAGCCCTAGATAATATTCAAGAGGCTATAGAGCTGTATTTTGAGGGCAAGAAAGGTTTTCGAATCACGATAGTTAAAAAGCCCGTGATAGTGGAGAGACAATTCCAATATGTCTAAATTTTATTCTTCCAGCCACATAATTAAAGTCCTTCAGAGTAAGGGCTTTATTTATATTTCCCAAAAGGGAAGTCATGTAAAATTTAGAAAATCCGGCAATCCTGCCCTTATTGTTATTATTCCGGCTAATCGCAAAGAAATTCCATTCGGCACTTTTAAGTCTATTCTACGGCAATCGAACTTAACCGAAAAAGATTTTAGGGTGAAATAACCGGTTTATAATGCCCGCCAAACCTGCCTGCCGCAAGCAGGAATAGGCGAATAGTTATTTTTCTGTAAAAAATGAATCAATTTCTCGAAAAATTTATAAACTCTGTCTTTATAAGACCCGGGAGTGCGCTTGATTTGGGCGCTGGAGATTTTAAAGATGTTAAAGCATTGAAAAAAGAATGTTGGTTTTGCGAAGGCGTTGATTTGAAAACCGGCGCTGACTTGAAAAAGCCTTATTTATCGCAAAACGCGTCGTTGGACCTGGTTTTTTCCAATTATGTTTTTCAATTTATAAAAAATAAAAACCAGTTTTTAAAAACCGTTAGCGATAATCTCAAAAAGGATGGCTGGCTGTTTATCCATACTTTTGACGATAGCGATAAAGCTATGAAGTCGGGCATTTCGGAGGAGTTTATAAAACAAATACTGCTGGATAACGGTTTTAAAGATATTTCCACTAAAGTTTTTGATTATTTTGACGATGCTCCAGGCCATAATCATTGGCATAGGATTTTGGAAGTAACAGCGCAGAAATAGTAAGACTGGTATAATAGGCATATGGTTTACAAAATAGAGAAAATCAGTCGTCCAAAGTTTGACAGGGTATACAAAAAATCAATGAGGGAGCTGAGCTCATTTTTTAGAATCAATTGGAATCAAAACCCTCCCAAATTGATTTTAGTCCCGGATAGGAAAACTATTGATTTTCTGAAGGGAGAGAAAACAGAAGAATGGGTTATCGGGTGGGCCAGTAAAGGCAATGTGTATTTATTGGATGACAAGAATTTTGAAAAAGAAAGCAATCATAAATATTCGGATAAGGAATATTTTGCCTTAATAAAGCATGAGCTTGCGCACTGTTTTTCCAGCGTTGTTTCTAATTCCAGCGGAAAACCGATATGGCTTCTTGAGGGAATCTCTATATATTTGTCCGGACAAGACAAATTAAAGACAAGACCTAAAAAACTTACGAAATTTATTGATTTTTTCGATAAGAGCGGAAAGGGAGTTTATCTGGAATCCGGATTCGCGGTTGCGTTTTTAGTAAAGAAATATGGGGAAAAGAAACTTTTACATTTATTGAAGGCTTCCAAAGAAGCTATGTCAAAAAAGAGTTTTGCTAAGCTATTCAGATCAATTTACGGCTTTGAGCTGTCGTATAAGAATTTTAAGATTGCTTAGCTGATTTTTAATACCAAAAATCAAGATTTTGATTTTCGGTATATTCTCTAATTCGAGCGAATAGGCAAATAGGGATAATTTTTGATACCGGAAATTAGGATTTTGGGGCTGGGGCGTTTTAAAAGGGAGTTTTTAAAGCAGCTTAGTTATTTTTCTACAGCTTGCAATATTCAGAAAATAGTTGTTTAATATAACTGTGATAGAACCTTGAAATAAACCTTTTGGGAAAGGATAAATACGATGTATAAGACTTTGACTGCGCCGCTTTCAGTCCATCTAGAGGTAAATACTGCTTGTAACCAAAAGTGTCGTCATTGCTATAACTTTTGGAGGGAGAAACAACCAGACCTAGACATGGTGATTACAGAAGATCTTACTCGTAAGGTTATCAATCAACTTGCTTCATTGAGGGTTTTCCACGTTATTCTGAACGGAGGTGAGCCACCCATTAACTTTGAGAGACTCATCTTCGTGATGAGGGAGCTTAAACAGAAAGGTATCACATTTAGCCTCAACTCTAACCTGACTCTCGTTACGTTGCGTATGGCCGAGGAATTGAAAAAGGAGGGTCTTAGAACAGTTTTGACTTCTCTTATGTCGTATAAACCCGCTACTCATGACTTTCTCGCGAATCACCGAGAATCGTTCGAGAAAGTTACGCAAGGAATTAAGAACGCTAGGATGGCTAACCTTCGCGTGGCGGTTAACATGGTGGTCAGCAAGCCAAATCTCTATCATATTGAGCAAACCGGGCGACTTGCCAAGAATCTTGGAGCGTTCGCTTTCTCAGCTACTAGGGTTATGCCACCCCGACTTTCGGAAATGTTTGATGCGAATTTGGTGCTAGGAACTTCTGAAGTACAGGAGATAGTCACTGCAATGCTCCGACTTCGGGATACGGGATTGCAACTAGATTCGCTAGTCCCTTATCCTGCATGCTTTTTCGAGAAGCTGGAAGAGTATGAGTTGTTGGGAGGGAGGACGTGTTCTGCTGGCAAAACTTCTCTGGCAATTGCAGCTGACGGTAGTGTCAGAACTTGTCCTCATCACGAGAAGGTCTACGGCACCATCGTTCAGGAAGAGCTCTCCTCGATTTGGCTTAAGATGACGAGTTGGAGAGATGGCTCACTTCTTCCTCCAGCTTGTCTTTCTTGCAGACTGCTGCCTCAATGCGGAGGTGGCTGTCGAGTTTCCTTGATTGGAGATATTATTGGTCAAGATCCAATTATGGCACAAGAGAAAGCTCAGATTTTTTCTGTGCCAAAGAATAGGAGCGTGTCTGTTCGGATGACACCTTTGTCTATGTTTCGGATTCGTAAAATTTGCCGTTTCCGGAACGACAAAGAGATTGGTGTGGTTAACACAGGGGGCATCAAGAACACGTTTGTGACTGTTGAAACTATGGATGTCCTGCAAAAACTTCATGCTAGTCAGGTAGCTTTGACTCCTCTCGAGCTTCAGGCTGCATTCGGGATTTCTATGGATAAGGATGAGTATTCACGGTTTTTAGCAGAACTTGTAAGACGTGAAGTTGCCGAGATATTGCCAAGCTAAGAAAGGAGGGATACTATTCTTAAATAACAACTTTCCCTGTCTTGTGGGAAGGAGTCAGGGAATGAGAAGACATTCTTCCCAAATCCAATAAGGAAGGAGGTGTTAATACCATGGAGCTTCAGTTTTCCTCTCTCATGGAGGGGGCTCACTCCACCATCCTCTCCGCCTGCAACAATGCGTCGGGCGGCTGCGACAGTAGCGGTTGTGACAACTGTCAGTCCGGATGCGAGGGTGGCACGGAAGGTTGTGATGGTACCTGAGTCTCTTCCCGCGGTTCATTTTTCGCGATGCCGTTCATCACCGGTATTGCCGCCTCACTTGGGTGTAGATTCTTACATCCAAGTGGGGCTTTTTTCTTTATTAACTCTCATATAAACGCAAGCTTTTTCTATGGTGTATTTAAAATCACGCGATTTAAGGAAGTCTTGTTTGATTTGCTTTCTTAGGTCGGTATGTTCTTCATAACCCAAATCTAGGTCAATTAATTGATTTTTAAACCAAAGATTTATTAAAACAGTCGCAGCCTCTTTTACATCCCAAATCGTTCGGTCAGAGAGTCCTTTTTCTTTGCAAAAATTCCACCATTGTTTATGAAAAAAAATATGCATTATTTCGTGCATTGCAACCATGGTATTTTTCATGGTGCTACTATGCGAGCTTACAGCAAACCAATTCTCTTCCCAGTCATACCCGCTTCCATAACGAGTGCTTAAAAATACATTGATGGGATTGACATCGTTGAAAGTGGTAAGTTGCATCCTGCCTTTAATATGTT
>JAPLZW010000011.1 GCA_026394835.1 Candidatus Wolfebacteria bacterium | reverse complement strand
GGACAGGCAGCTACTGGTTATTTTGGTAATGTTACCAAAGCAGCCGTGGCTAAATTCCAGGCCGCTGTTGGCTTGACTCCTCCAGCCGGATACTTTGGCGCTAAAACCAGAGCATATGTTGCTTCAAACGGCGCTGGTTCGACCGGTGGCACAACCACTGGCGGAACCACGACTGGCGGAAATGTAACTGCCCCGGCAACCGGCTTGGCGGTAAGCTATGCTTCCGATAATCCGTCAGGAGCAGCTTCGTTAATTTCAGGCGCGGCCCGCGTCCCGGTTTTGGCATTGAATTACACTGCCGGAAATTCGGGAGCAGTCACCCTGACTGGGGTTAAATTCACTAAGACCGGAGTTATCTCGGACAGCAGCATTTCCGGCGCTTACTTGGTCGCAAATGGCCAGGTTTTGGGCCAGTATAATTCTCTGTCAAGCGGAGTAATAACCTTCAGCAACTTAAGTATTTCTATCCCGGCTGGCCAGACCAAAGAACTTTGGCTCGCTGTTGATATCTCTACTGCCGCTTCCGCGGGGAACAGCGTTTCCTTTAAGGTTGCTTCAGTTTCGGATATCACGGCGGTTGACACGAATAATACGGCGATTACCCCTTCGGGTAATTTCCCTGTTTCAGGTGTCACATTTACCGCTTCAACAGTCACAAGTCCGGCTTTGGCGACCTTGACCATTACTTCGTCAACTGTTGGTTCAACAGCTTTCGCTGGAACCCAAGGAGTCTTGGTTTCTCAATGGACTAATAGTGTTTCCAACAGCCCGGTAAAATTGACTTCAATAAATTTCCGCGTTATCGGTTCAGCCAATAAATCCGACTTAAGGAACGTTAAACTTTATGTTAACGGCACCCAGGTCGGGTCAACATTGACTTCGGTTTCATCGGATGGTTATGCTTATTTTGATTTGACCTCTGCCCCGGCAACCCTGGGCACCGGCAGTTCAAACATACAGCTTTACGCCGACATTGCCGGTTCACCGAGCTACACTTTCCAGTTTGAGCTCTTGAACAGCTACGATGTCTACGCGATAGATTCGCAATACAATATTCCGGTTAGCGTCACAGTTACTGGCGGCACCGGAGGATTGGTAACGATTCAACCGGGGCAATTGACCGTATCTTTGTCAACGGATTCCCCGACAGGAAACGTTGCCAAGGGCCAGTCAGGAGTCACGGTGGCTAAATTCTCAATCTATGCCGCGGGCGAAGCCGTCAAAGTGAAATATTTGGACTTTGGCATCACTGTGGCAACTTCCGCTGCGAATAGTGGAGGTTATCTCGTCGCGAGCGCTGTTGCTCCTCAGAAGAATTTGTCCACCCAGATTAAGAATGTTGCGCTTGTTGATGACGCAGGCAATCAGGTCGGATCAACGATCAATACTCCTGGTAGCACTATTACTGCTTGCTCCGCCGGCAGTGTTGCCGTTTCCACGGTTGGTGTTTACACCGACTGTTTCGGCACCGTGGCGTCACCTATTAACTACATCATTCCGGCGAACACAACCCGGGTTTTGTCTTTGAGGGTTGACATCCAGACTACCGCTGACTTCAGTTCAATCAAAGGTTCGTTGACTGGCAATACCGCAAACTTGCAGGGATTGACTTCAGCCTCCACCAACGATACGGGCGCGGTTTCCGGCAGCACGCTGACTTTGGCTGCGAATTCTCTTACTGTCGCGGCGAACAGCGCTATCGGCAGCCAGACCGTAACCACGAACGCGGCTAGCGCGAAAATCGGTTCCTACACCTTTACCGCTTCCACTGCTGAAGGAGTTACCATCAGCAATGTGACAATTGTGGCGGGAGCCACCGCTGCCAGCAACTTCAATAACTTGTTGGTAAAAGTCGGTTCCACGCAGTTCGGCTCGACATATCCGACTGTAACGAGCGGTGGTTCATACACCTTCTCGGGAACTCCGTTTACTGTTGCCGCCGGCCAGACGGTTGTCTTGGACGTTTACGCGGGCGTTCTTTCGGGAGCCGCCACGAACGAACAGGCATCAACCTTGTCCAGCTGCACAGGCACCGGACTTACTTCGTTCAGCGCAATCAGCTGTTCGTCTTCCGTTAATGGCCAGACGGTCCTTATCGGAGGCGTTCCCACATTGACTGTGGCGATCGACTCGGGCGCGACTGCTCCGGTTGGCCAATTGGTTATGGGCACAACCCAGAATCCGTTAGCCACTCTCCGCTTTACGGAAACTACCGGCAATGAAGATGTTAAAATCACCGATTTGACTGTCTTCCAGACGGTTCCGACCACAACCGCTGCCACAGCTATCAATCCTGCTTTGCAGGCATATTCCAACCTGGTTCTTTACAATGGTTCAACCGTTGTAGGAACCGCTGGAACAGCTGTTGTTTCGGCTGCGACCTCTCTTACTTCCTCAACCGGATACTTGGGAGGTTTCACCTACAGGTTTAACTTCGCTACGCCGGTTGTTGTTCCTAAATCAACCGCGGTTTCCTTGACCTTGAAAGGAGATGTTAACGGTTACAACTCGAATATTCCTGTTGATAACACCACTTCCACCTTCAGGATCGCGACCTCGACTGACGCGAACAACAATTCGACTTCAACCACTGTCGTGGCTTTGGGCAACAGCTCAAATAGGGTCGCGACTGTGAGCTTGTCGAGCCCGACTGGCAATACCCAGACCGTCTTGAGGAGCAACTTGTTAGTCTCTTCGGCTGTCGTGGGCGCCACTTCGGGACGCGCCAAGAATATTACCGATGATGTAGGTTCTGTTACCTTCACTGCTTCAACTCACGGAGGTGTTGTGTTGAATACTGTCACCACAACTATTTCCGGAACTTTGGCATCATCCACCTTCTTGAGCGCCGGCGATGTTAAGTTGTGGGATGCCAGCCAGAGTGTGGCCGTGGGCACGGCAGTCACTTCCAGCTTGTGCGCTGGAACTGGCGCCTCCTGCGTCATTACATTCCAGATCGGCACCGGCTTGACCGGCTACAACATAAGCGCCGGAAGCTCCAAGACTTTTGTTATCCGCGTCAACTCACTTACGAATACTAAAGCTCCGGTGAGCGGCGTGTCGTTGAGTCTTGCGGTTTCGATCAACGCGAATACCGATGTTGCTTTCACTGACGCGATTGACGGCACTGGCGTTACTGCCTACTTGCCGGCCAATGCCGCTCCTGTGAATATCTCTTCGGTGTCCTACGCGGCTGGTTCCTAACGGTTGATTCTGGTTTTTTGGTAGCGTATAACCATAAAACTAAAACTGCCCGAAAGGGCAGTTTTAGTTTTCGCTGATTAATGCTGATACGGCTGATATGTGCCGATACGTATACTAAAATGATGTATAATTATCTTGTGGCTAAAAACACAGTCCAGAATTTTCTTTATGAGAAAGAATCGTATAAAATCAGAGGAGCGTGTTTTCGAGTTTATAACGTTTTGGGCGGCGGTATAAAAGAGAAAATTATAGAGAAGGCTTTATTAAAAGAATTGCTCAACGAGCAGCTGACTGTTGATGTTCAGCCGAGAATAGATATAATTTATAATAGTGAAAGAATCGGGGTTTACATTCCCGATTTAATTATTGATAAAAAGATAATAATCGAGTTAAAATCCAAGCCTTTTGTGTCGGTGGCTGACGAAAAACAATTTTGGGGATACTTAAAGGGCTCGGAATATAAATTGGGTCTTTTGATAAATTTCGGTCCGCAAAGGTTGGATATCAAAAGATTCGCCCATAGTAATAAATTCGCCTAGGCATTATCAGCATTAATCAGCTAAAATCAGCATTTATCAGCGTCCATGAATAATTATTTTACCAAGATTTCAAAATTTCTTTTATACCTAGTTCCTTTCACGTTGGTTATCGTTTATGCCGGAACGCTTTTTCCTTTTATTGTCGGAAAATACACTTACTTCCGCACGATTATCTTGTTGGCTCTGGTATTCTTCGTTTGGGGCTGGGCGAGGGGGGAATTGGAAAGAGGAGTCTTGGGTTCTCTTAATAAAAATATAAAACCCCACGAACAACTCGGCAAAAAGCGGATTGCGCGGGAAGTTTGGAAGCCCTTGCTTAACCCCTTGGCGTGGGCAATCGGGATCTTTGCCTTGATTTTTCTTCTGGCCGGATTTTTAGGATATAATCCTTCGGCTTCTTTCTGGTCTAATTTTGAACGCGGCGAAGGCAGTCTTCAGCTTTTGTGCCTTTTTGTTTTTTTCGGATTGCTTGCGATGCTCTTCCGCGACAGAAAATCATGGAACCGGCTTTTTATGATTTCCTTGGGAGCGGGACTTTTAGTTTTCCTTTACGGGCTGGCCGCAGACGCTTTGATTCCCGGCTTTATCGGCGCGAGCCAAGCCGATTTTATGGCCAATATCTGCCAGAGATTCGGCGGTTCTCTGGGCAATGCGGCCTACGTCGGAACATTCATGCTTTTCGCGCTTTTTTATTCCGCGTATCTTTTTATTGAAAACAGCGCGAAAAAAACCAAGTGGGTCTGGGCTTCCGCCATGGTTTTATTCTTTATAGTTTTGCTCTTGAGCCAGACGAGGGGCGCGCTTTTGGGGTTGGGAGCGGCGATTCTCGGGGGATTAATTTATTTGTTTTTTTCGGCGCCAAAACAACAATCAAAAAAAATCATTGCCGGCATTTTTATTTTTCTTCTTGCGGGTGGTTTGCTGGCCGTTTATTACCGGAACAAAATAGATATCATGCCTTTTTGCGGGAGCCAAAGCGGCGGCAATCGCATAATCGACATATCGACGAACGCCGAAACTTATCAAACCAGATTGGTTTTGTGGGAAATAGCCATTAAATCTTTTAAAGACAGGCCAATTTTGGGCTGGGGCCCGGAAAATTTTGCGCCGGCTTTTGAAGCTCATTATAACCCAAGCCAGCCGGCTTGGTTTGACAGGGCTCATGACATATTTTTCGATTATTTGGTTATAACCGGAGCGTTGGGGCTTTTAAGCTTTCTTTCCATCTTTGTGATTTATTATTGGATTTTTATGAAGAACGCGAAGAATTTATTTGAGGGATACGGAGAGAAAGAAAGTATTTTCTGGAAATTTGAGAGGTCGGTTTGGCTTAAAGCTCTGATTTTTGCGCTGCCAATCGCCTACCTGGTTCAGGGAGCGGTTCTTTTTGACGTTTTGCCGACATATATCAATCTTTTCCTGTTTTTGGCATTCGTGAATTTCATTCTGGGGCAAAAAGCGGCAGATAGCCGGCCATCGGTAAATAATAATTAAAGGATTATGAAAACAGATAACGGCTTCCGAACAATCATCGCTTTTGCCGTAACCGCGGCCGTCGCGCTTTTTATTTACTTCGGCGCTTTTTTGCCGATCAGTAAATCCCAACTTTATGTCGGCGCCCAGGCAAATCTTTCCAATGTCAGGACTATTCAGCAATTTAGCGATGTCTTTGAAAAAGTTTTTTTCTATTACTCTCCCGTGGGCCAGGATGAAATAATCCAGGGCTATTTGGGGACTTTGATGAATATTATTCAACAGCAGAATCCAACTCCCGGAACGGACGCAATTGATTATTTGGCAAAGCAGGCGGAAAAATGGGGAGATCCCATAATGATGAGGGGCAAGGCGTTTAATTATGGCCAGATTATTTATAGTCTGGGCGCGGTTTACAAACTTGCCGCGGTTAAGCTGCAGAACTTTGATTATTATCAAAGGAGCGTTGCGGCTTTCAGGGATGGAGCAAAGCATAGCCCGGGCAGAGCGGTATTCCTTTACAATCTTTTTGACCTTTATAATATGGCCGGAGATAAAGCCAACGCGCGGATAGCCGGCGAAGAGATAGCCAAGAATTGGCCCAATGACCCGCAAGCTCAACAGATAAAAGAGTTTCTTGACAAACAATAGGTATGGTTTGAGTTGGGGCAGTTAGTATGGTTTAAGGTTTTGGTTATGGATGAGAAAATAAAAAGTTTTAGCGACCTGAGGGTGTATGAAAATACATACAAGGCGTCTTTGAGGATGTATAATGAAATTTTGCCATTTTTGCCAGCCGCGGAGAAATTTGATTTATCCAGCCAGTTAAGCAGATCTTCAAAAGCAATTCCTCGTTTAATAGCCGAAGGATATGCCAAAAAACATCAAAAAGCGGGATTTCAAAAATATTTAGATGATGCTTTGGCTGAATGCAACGAAACGATAGTTGGTTTATGCCACTGTCGCGATATTTATAAGATAAATGAAAATTTGTGCAATGAGTTAATCTCTGTCTATGATATATCTGCAAGGCAGATTTATAAGTTGGCAGAGGCATGGGATAATTTTAAAAGTCGTCGCCGTTCTGGTATTGGCGACCATTCCCTAAACTAAAACTGCACAAACTGCTAAAACTAAACTTATAACTCAAAAAGATGTGCGGCATAAGCGGAGCTTATTTTAGGGAAAAAATAAACAAGAAAGAACTTGAAGCGATAGCGCGATTAATGGATGATATCCAGAAAAAAAGAGGCCCGGATGACCGGGGTTCTTTTATTGGAAAGAACGGCAATTTAGTTTTTGGGCACCGCAGGCTTTCCTTTATCGACCTTTCAAAAGCCGGCCATCAGCCCATGATGTACAGGAATAAAGAATTAAGAATTAAGAATAAGGAATGTTGGATTACGTTTAACGGAGAAATCTATAATTTTCTGGAATTGAAAAAAGGCCTTGAATCACGCGGCCATAAGTTCAAAACCAAGAGTGATACGGAAGTGATTTTGGCGCTTTACGCCGAGCATGGCGAGAAATCATTCGGCATGCTCCGGGGAATGTTCGCTTTCGGCCTTTGGGACGAAACCGAACAAAAAGTATATCTCGTAAAAGACCGCTATGGGATCAAGCCGCTTTATTACTGGAGCGACAGAAACCGGCTTATTTTTGCCTCCACTGTCCGCGCAATTCAAAAAACGGGCATTATCCCTATCCAAAAAGAATCAAAAGCGATGATCGGTTTTTTGCTGTTCGGCTCGGTGCCTCTGCCCATGACAACCATTAAGGGGATATTGGCTATTCCGGCCGGCCATTATCTTGTAAGGGATTCGCGAGGAGTGGAAAACATCGTTAAGTATTACGACCCGCTTAAATTTTATCAGCATAAATCAGCTGAAATCAGCATAAATCAGCGTTCTGGCGCTGAAAACCAGTGGGAGGAGGCTGTTTCGGAAACGCGCAGATTACTCAATGAGTCTGTGGGCCTGCATTTAATAAGTGACGCGCCCTTGGGTATTTTTCTTTCTGGCGGACTGGATTCTTCCGTAATCGCCGCCATGGCGGCTCAAAATTACGTAAATAATCAGCATAAATCCGCTGAAATCAGCATAAATCCGCGTCTTACAACCTTATCGATAAAATTCAAAGAAGAGGAATTTTCCGAAGAGAAATACCAAAGGATTGTTGCGCAAAAAATAGGCAGCGACCATAAAGAGATTGAGATAGGCAAGGAAGATTTTTTTGGTTCTTTCCGGGAAATTTTTGAGGCTATGGATCAGCCGACTATTGATGGCGTTAATACTTTTTTTATCGCGAAGGCCGCGAAAGAAGCCGGCCTGAAAGCCGTGCTTTCGGGTTTGGGCGCGGACGAAATTTTTTTCGGCTATCCGTCTTTTAAAAAAGCCGCGGCTTTGCGGAAAATATCGGCTCTGCCGGCGTTTTTGAAGGCGCCGCCAAAATTCATCATTGACGCATTATCAGGGAAGTCTTTGATTAAGGACAGGTATTCAAAAGCCTCGTATCTTTTCTCGAAAAGGCCTCTTGATTTTTATCTCGGCATCCGCGGACTTTTTTCTCCTTATGATACGGCAAAGATGTTGGATATTGACGTGAGCGAAGTTTACGGGTTTATTAACGGCTTATCGCATAATTATTCAATTGACGATGATTCGGTGGCGGGTATGGCTCCGGCTGATTTGCTTTCTTATCTGGAATTGAAATTCTATCTGCAGAACCAGCTTTTAAAAGACACTGATTTTATGGCAATGGAGCATTCGGTGGAGGTGAGGGTGCCATTCCTGGACCATAAACTTGTGGAATATGTCAGCAGTCTGCCCGTAGAATTTAAATTACATCGGCATAAATCGGCTGAAATCAGCATGAATCCGCAGCTTAGAATAAATAAGCCGTTACTCACTGAAGCCGCGCGGGATTTACTGCCGCCAGAGATTTTATCAAGGAAAAAGATGGGTTTTACGTTTCCTTTTTCTAAGTGGCTTCGCGAGGCGGATCACGATGTTTTCTCCAGATTAACCGGTTATTCCGACTATGGATTGGCTAATCAATTCAAAAAAGGCAATCTTCATTGGTCGCGTTTTTGGGCGCTTTATGTTATGGGGAAACTAAGGTAATCTTTCTGAAAGATTAAGCTTGAAAATCTTATGATTAAAGATTATTTTGAGGAGTCGATATCGGTGAAAAAATCGATTCTTGACGACCGGAATTTGTTGAGCCTTATCGATAAGGCCATTGACTTACTTAAAGAAGTTTTTGCTTCCGGCAAAAAGGCGATGATAGCCGGAAATGGCGGCAGCGCCGCCGATGCCCAGCATATGGCGGGCGAGATAGTCGGTAAGTATAAAAAAGAAAGAAAAGGTTATCCGGCTCTCGCGCTTAACGTAAACACCTCCATTCTCACGGCTTGGAGCAATGACTATGATTTTAAAACTGTTTTTGAAAGGCAAATTGAAGCGTTTGGCCGGCCCGGAGATGTTTTTATTGGAATTTCAACAAGTATTCATTCAATCTGCGAAGAAATTGAAAAAGGATTTGAATCAAATTAACCCGATAAGCTTCCCGATGATTTATAAAGCTGAATTGTTTCTCGTTGATTTTTCCGTTTCGGCGCTTAATTTTTTTCTCGATTTTTCCCGGGCTGTTTTATTTGGAAAACCCAAGCCGTCTCCCCGAAAGATATTGATATATAAAATAGGAAATATCGGCGATATTGTTTGCGCGGTGCCGGCTTTGATTGCGATTAGAAAATTCTACCCCGATGCGAAAATTACGCTTTTGACTTCTCCTGGGGCAAAAGGAGGCTTGGGCGCCAAGGAACTTCTGGAAGGAGCTTCATATATAGACGAACTTAAAGTCTATTATTCCGAAGATATCGGTTCTTTCGGCAAAAAAAATTCTTTTGTGAAGCAATTAAGAAGCGCGAAATACGACCTGTTCATTCAATTGCCTGACGATATTGTTTCTTTTGGAACGCTTTTGCGGAATATGATTTTCGCGAAAATCATCAAAGCAAAGTCGGCTTTTGGATTCAAAATTCGCACTATTCAATTATTTAAGAAGGCTCAAGTCGATTACGCTTCGCAAGAAACAGAGCCGGAGAGCCTTGCTGATTTACTGAGAGAAAACGGCGTCAAAATCGACAGAATCGAATACGATTTCAATGTCAGTGATAAAGAAAAAGAAAATGCAAGAGAATTTATTTCCGAAAAGTGGCCGGATTATAAAAAAGAATTAATTATTGCCATAAGTCCCGGGGGAAAGAGGGATGGAAACCGGTGGCCTGTAGAAAAGTTTGCCGGTTTGGCCGAATATCTCGAAAATAAACATAGGGCAAAAATCATAATTCTCGGAGGAAGGGGTGACTTGGATAAAGCTGGAACTATTGGGCTCGCTGTCAAGAGCGATAATATTTTAATCGCGGCCGGTAAATTGAGTTTGCTCGAGACATACGAGCTTTTAAAAAGCTGTTCTTTTTTGGTTTCAAACAGCACAGGCACGATTCATTTGGCGGCGGCTGCCGGCGCGCCGGCAGTCGGTTTTTACGGCATCCGCGATGTCCAGGGCAGATGGTTTCCCTATGGCGATAAAAATATAATTTTGTGCCATCAATTTTTCGGTTGCGGCTATAAAGATGAGAAATGCGTGGAGAAAAGCGTAAAAAATATCGGCATTAATGAAGCTTTTTCGGCTTGCGATAATATGATGAAAATCATCGGTAGAGCCGGGAAGGGAGAGAAAATTTTTGCGGAAGACAAGGTTGTTTTTCTGGATAGGGACGGAGTTATAAACAAGAAAATGCCGGAAGGTGATTACGTAAAAAATTGGGATGAATTTCAGTTTCTTCCCGGAGTATTTGAAGGATTGAAAATTTTAAAATCCACTGGTTATCGGATATTTATAATCACCAATCAACGCGGTATCGCGAAGGGTGTGATGAAAGAAAGCGGTTTGCTGGAAATTCACGATAGGATGAAAAAAGAATTGGAAAAACAGAATATTTTTATTGACGGAATTTATTATTGCCCTCACGGGAAGGATGGCGGCTGCGATTGCCGCAAGCCAAAGCCGGGAATGTTTTTAAAGGCAGCCGAAGGCTTCGGACTTGATTTAAGCAAAGCGATATTTGTCGGTGATTCCGAAAGCGATAAGATTGCCGGAAAAGCGGCGAATATCAGGACGATAATCAAAGGAGGCGAGCTCGGCCTTCTCAAAGCCGCTCGGCTGATAACAAAATAATGCTGGATTTTTTCTACAAGAATAAAAAAACAATATCTATATTGTTTCTGGGGGTTCTATTTATCGTGGTTATCTTTGGAGCGGCGGGCGGTTACCTTAATGTTTCCGGAATAATTATTTTCCTTCGCAGCCATAAAATTTCCGCTCCGCTTATTTTTATAATCGCCTATTGTGTTTTAATGGTGTCTTTTATTCCCACCATTCCTTTGAATTTCGCCGCCGGTTTTCTTTGGGGAGGGTGGCTGGGAACAATTTTAACATTAATAGGGACATCTCTCGGAGCATCTTTGTCTTTTTTCATATCCCGGTATTTCGCCCGGTCGTATTTCGAGAAATTCTTTAATAAGGGATTTTGGAAATTTATAGGAGAAAAATTAATCAAAAATGACTGGAAAGCAGTTGCTTTTACGAGGATTAACCCCGCATTTCCTTTTGGCCTCACGAGTTATTTTTTTGGCCTAACCAAGATTTCCTTCAAAAAATATCTTATCTTCACCATTGTTTGCGTGGCTCCCATGGTAACGCTTTTTTCTTTTTTGGGCAGTTTTGCCGAAGGCGTTTGGGAAGGGTCGGGAGCCGCTTATCTTCTGGGAGAACTTATGCCGTTGTTGATATCGGCCACGATTATTGTTATTATTTTTGCGCTGTTTAAAAATTACAAAAAATTCAAAAAATCGGAGATGGACCAGTTCAAATCGATTGACTGACGGAGCTTTTAAAATTACTATTTAAATATTAAAATATGATACAAAAATTGCTTTTAGCGGTTAATTTTAGGGGAAAGGGGAGGCTGGTGAATATAGCAAGGAAGCTTTTTCTGCCGCGGGAACATATTATCAAGATGAAAAATTTCCCGAATCCCGGCTTAAAATTCTCTTTTAATTATCTGTGGGCGGACGAAGCCTCAAAAATGCTTTGGGGTTGTCCCCTGAATCTCAGGGGTGATTTGCTTTTTTTGAAGTCCCAAGGCCCTTTTCCGGGCAATATTCTGGATATTGGCGCCAATATGGGGCTATATTCTTTGTATTTCAGTACCGAACTTTTGCAACCAAATTATAAGGTGTACTCTTTTGAGCCCATACAGGCGATTTTTGAGCGTTGCCACGAAAATATTTTATTGAATAAAGCCGAGGATAAAATCAAATTGGAATCTTTCGCGGTTCATAATTTTACCGGTTCCGCGGAAATTCAGCTGAGGCGGGATATATTCAGCTAGTCGGGGATTTCTTCTTTCGAGCCCATAGACTTTCCTCCTAATCAGACGGTATCGGCAACCGTTCCTGTCATAACCGTAGATGATTATTGCGGCAAAAATTCAATATCCAATGTTAAGTTAATGAAAATTGATACGGAGGGGAACGAGATTAATGTTCTGGAAGGAGCAAGGAAAACGATAAAAAAGGATTCCCCGGCGATTTTATTTGAAGTTAATAAGGCTAATTTTAACGGGAACTATGAAGGCGCTTTTAAGGTTTATGGCAAATTTTTTGAATCTTTGAATTACGATATTTATTACCAGGAGGGGCTGATGAAGAAGCCGATAAAAGAAGCGTTTGCCTTAGGCATGCTTAAAGACGGCACCTGCGGTAATTGGTGGGCGGTAAAGCGCGATTAAGTTCGGTTTATTTTTTGATAAACACGTAATAATCAAGGCTCTGGGAGGTGTTTTTGTTTTTTACGAGACCATTGTCATTTCCGGCAATCAGATTTTTCACCAGAATTTTTAGATTCATATTCGGGAAAGCAAAGCCGCTTCTTGTTTCAAAAATCAGGTCATAATCCTTTTTAAGGGAGTCTAGATATTCCCGGCTTATATTTTTGGTTGCGGCTTGCGGAGGCACGATGAAGTAATCTCCGCTTTTTATGTCGGAAATTTT
>JAPLZW010000022.1 GCA_026394835.1 Candidatus Wolfebacteria bacterium | reverse complement strand
GCCTGGCTTTAAAATGAAAACCGATTAACGCGAAATTGGCAAAACCCAAAGTAGTCACAAAAGTAAACACGGTATAGATCCAAAAAATTTTACTTAATTTGTCTGATTCCAAAGATTTATTTACCGAAACCTCCAAAGCTTCCGGATGAGGAACCGCCCGATGAGCAAAAAAGATGCAGAGCATGACTAAAACCAAAGGAATCCAAAGTAAAGCGTATCCGTGCTGATAATCCGTCAGGGACCTGTCCCCTTTGCCGATAATTATAAAAAGTATGCTAAAAATTAACGGCCCGCTAATCGCGCCGATCTGGTCAAGAACTTCGGCAATAGCAAAACCAAAACCCGTGCCTACTTGTTTAGTCGCCTGAGAAAGAAGAGTATCTTTAGCCGGGCTGCGCAAGGCTTTACCTAATCTTTCGATAATAATAAAAATAACCGCCACCTGCCAAATGCCGGTCAACGCCAATAGCGGCACGCTAATCAGTAAACCATAGCCGAGAAAAGTAAACATCCAATAAGCCTTGGTCTTATCCGCGAAATACCCCGCCAGCAAACGCACGGCATAACCTAAAAACTCCGCTAGTCCGGCAACCAAACCAACAATCGCCGCGTTAGCGCCGAGCGTCTTAAGGTATGGCCCGTTAACACTGCGCGCCCCTTCATAAACCATATCTCCAAAAAGGCTGACTAACCCAAAAAGTAAAATAAGCTTAAACGCGGCTTTTTTTTGAATATTCATGATTAATTATTATAAAACGGGAAGATAAAAAAACAAGGATTTACTTTAAAATAAAACCCCATTTCCCGATTGACTAGGAAACAGTTTCCAGGTTAATCGGGAAATAGGGTTTATTTTATTTATATTTATTAGCGATAAAACTTAGGTTTGGGGTATTTAAAAGGTTTTTTTTGAAACCGGCAAAGTAGCTTTAATAAGTTTTTCAATATCCCGCACATCATGCCCTTGATCCGGGGTAGCAAAAGAAATCGCGTGCCCCTTATGCCCGGCACGAGCCGTGCGGCCGATACGATGCACATAATTTTCCGCATCCTCGGGCAAATCATAATTAAGCACCAGTTCAATTCCGGTTACGTCAATACCGCGAGAAGCAATATCCGTAGCCACCAAAACTCGGTACTTGCCGGACTTAAAACCATCTAAAGCTTCCCGACGCTGGGACAAAGAACGATTAGAATGAATTTCCGAAGCCGAATACCCCATATCCCTGATCGAACGAACAATTTTTTTGGCATTATGTTTGGTGCGCGAAAATAATAATACCGCGCCATGATATTGGCCGAGCACTTTTTTAAGCAACTGCGTTTTGGCTTCTTTCTTAACAATATATAACTCTTGAGTCACCAATTCCACGGTAGTGCCGGAAGGGGCGATTTCAACGCTCAAAGGTAATTTCATGTATTTAGCAGCGATATTCATAATTTCTTTAGGCATGGTCGCGGAAAAAAGCATGGTTTGCCTATCGCGAGGCAAGAAACGTAAAATTTTCTCGATTTGCGGGGCAAACCCCATATCCAGCATCCGATCCGCTTCATCCAACACTAGCATCACAACGCTATCCGGCAGAAAATTCCACTGTGACATATGATCAATTAATCTTCCCGGCGTGGCAATCACCACCTGAGGATCTCTGCGCAAAGCCTGTATTTGAGGCGGCATTGGTGCCCCGCCAATCAAACAGGCAGTGCGCATACCAAAAGCCCGCGCGATTTCCTGGAAAGCTTCATCAATCTGAATCGCTAATTCTCGTGTAGGAGCAAGGACTAACCCGATACCTTTTTTCTGCACTAGGCGCTGAACCATCGGAATAGCAAAAGAATGAGTTTTGCCGGTACCCGTCTGGGCAATACCTACGATATCTTTTCCTTCCA
>JAPLZW010000024.1 GCA_026394835.1 Candidatus Wolfebacteria bacterium | reverse complement strand
GCGATAGTTATTTTGAACAAAAAAAGGAAAAAGCGAAACAAATTTATAATTCAAAAAGAGTGATATTAAGCCCCTATTTTAAGCAGGATATAATTTTGAATTCGGATGGTTTTCATCATCTGCGATATTCTGCGAGAAGAGAAAGAAATAAAAAGGAGCAGCTTTTAAAATTCACCTTGTTGCCATTAGCTCTGAAAATCATAAAAGAAGCAGCTACTCTTCAGGAATACAGGAAATTATTGTGTCCGATTGGAGAAAAATCTCATCGTGACGGTTCGGTTCCGATGAAAACCGTAGAATGGTGGGGATTCATAGCTATTTTTATTAAGCATGAGATAAAAGTTAGGGTAGTGCTGCGTAGGATCGGAGATGGCAATATTCATTTTTGGAGCGTGATGCCATATTCAAAACTTCAAAAAGGCAAAAGACAAAAGCTGTTTACCGATGGTCTAGATGACGATTAATAATAAAAATACCGCTAAATTGCGGTATCTTTATTGTGCTTGCCTTCAGCTTAGGTGTTCCTTAGCTGAACGGGGCTTGCGCCCACAAGCACATTAATATTATACGTAAGCTAGGGTTAAAAAGTCAATTTTATGTGTTGATAATTTAAAAGTTGTAAGAAAGAGACAGGGGTTTACAAAAACAATCGTTTGCGTTATTATTCCCCAGTAATTCAGTCCTAAACAAAAGCGATTAATATAATTTACAAGGTCAACAATCAAATAGCCGCTCCCGAGCTCCGGGTGATAGACGAAAAAGAGGGTAATTTAGGCGTGATGACAAGGGAGGCGGCTTTAAAATTGGCCGAAGAAAAGGGTTTGGATTTGATAGAAATCGCGCCTACAGGCAAACCGCCGGTCGCGAAAATCATCAGCTTTGACAAGTTCCGCTACCAGAAAGATAAGGAGGCGCAAAAGCAGAAGGCTAGCCAGAAAACGAGCGAATTGAAGCACGTGCGCATCAGTCCCAGGGAGGCGAAAAACGACCTTGAGAATAAAGCCAAAAAAATAGACGAATTTTTGGGCGAGGGGCATAAGGTTGAAATAATGCTTTGGCTCCGCGGCCGGGAAAAATACAACAAAGACTGGGCATTCCTGAAGCTGGATGAATTCGGAAAGGTGATAAAAACCGAATACAAAACCGTTTCGCCGCCGAAATTCGGAGGCAAGGGATTGCTGGTTCAGATAGTTAAAAAGTAAAAATTATGGTCAGGTCGAGCATTAAAACAAGATTTAGGGTCACAAGAACCGGGAAAATTTTAAGAAGGGCAATGGCCCAGTGCCATTATTTATCCAAGAAAAAGACGGTTCAAATCCAAAGAAAGAAGCACATGAGAGGATTGACCGATTTAGGCAAGAAAATCGTGAAAAAATATTTATAAAAAATGACCAGGATTAAAAGAGGAACAATTGCCCAAAAGAAACGCGAAAAAATACTCAAATACACCAAGGGTTTTAAATGGGGCAGAAAATCCAAAGAGCGGGCGGCAAAAGAAGCCTTGCTTCACGCCTGGACACACGCTTTCCGCGGCCGGAAGGAGAATAAAAGGAATTACCGCGCCATGTGGCAGGTGGAAATCAACGCGGCGGTCAGGGAACACGGAATGGTTTACAGCAAATTCATCTCGGCTTTGAAGAAGCACAAAATAGCGCTTGACAGGAAATCGCTCGCGGAGCTTGCGAAGAACGAACCCAAGGTTTTTGAGAAGATTGTAGCGAGTGTGAAATAGATAAAGATTGATAGAAATAGAGAAAGAGTAGATAAAGCAGATATAAAAATCCCTCCGATTTGAACCGGAGGGATTTTTTATATCGCCCTATCTTTGGGGAAGGGGCTGGGCCTTAGAGGCCTGCTCATTGGCGGGCGGGAATTATAAGGCTTAAGGTAAGGCTTGGGATATGGTTTGCTCTGCATCTCCGGAATTGGGGTCGGAAAATTATTGGAATTAAGCCCGCGTTTCAGGAAATTATAAGCTTGAGTGATAATTCTTTGGCTGTCTTTGTACTTCAAAATTTTCATCGCTTCTTTGTAGGTCAGCCAGGCATAGCCGTCGTGTTCGTCAGAGAGCTTAATGTCTTCTCTCTCGGTTTCGGCAAGATAAAGAATCACAAGTTTGAAAATTTGTTCCTTTTCCCTGTAGAACATAAATTTATCAAAGGTTTTGAATTGCCGGCGGAATTTAAGGTCAGTCAGTTTTAATCCGGTTTCCTCGCGGATTTCCCGCACTGCGGTTTCCCATGATTTTTCCTGGGATTCAATATGGCCTTTAGGGAAATTCCAATAACCGCCTCCGTGATAGAGAAGGAGGAACTTATAATCCTTATCGGATTTCCTGTATATTATTATGCCGGCCGAGACTTCTTTCATGTGAATATCATTTTATCACGTGATTTTAAATTTGTCCCGTTAGAATCCCCATCGGAATTCTAACGGGATTTGCCAAAAATTTGGGGTAATGATAAATTTTCTGTGATGGCAATTATGTCATTTTGCACCTCACAACCCTAAGCCTGCGGGCTTAGCCGAACAATAAGGAGCCGCGCTATGAAGTGGATAACCGTCAAGATTGAAGAAGGCTGTATTGAAGCCTTGGAAGCGCCTAAGATTGCCGAGGTTTTTCAGCTTTGCCTATCGTTAGCCCGAACGTTAAATACTATTAATGGCGGCATCTCTTTGGGCGTGAGCAGGGTAAACGGATCCGTAATGATTGCTTTTGTTTTACGGGGGAAGGTGTTTGCGGTTTTGGAATATCCCACCAATAATTCTTCTCTTGAAGCGCAGGGGTCAAAAGTATCAATCAAGAACTCAAACGGAACGCCGGTTCTGAATGTAGGAGATCGGGGAAGGGGCGTGCCGGATGTTCTCTTGAATCTCTGCGCTGAGTTTGCTGGCAGGAAGATGGGATAGCGTGACGGCTTCAGCCTCGGTTCGCTTCGGCGAATCGGGGCTGTTTTATTTAAAAAAATCCAAGAATTTCTTTAATGGCCACGCATTCACAATATCCTTTTTTTCGGCCCAGCCCCGGCGCGCCTGATTTACGCCGTATTCCATAAAATCCATATGCTCCACGGCATGGGCGTCGGTGTTGATTATCATTTTTACGCCCATCTCCTTGGCTTTTTTGATATTTATATCGTTTAAGTCCAGGCGTTCGGGATAGGAATTTATTTCCAGAATCGTTCCGGTTCTTTTCGCGGTTTTTAGAATTTCATCAAAATCAATTTCGTATTCATCACGGCGTTTCAGAATCCTGCCCGTGGGGTGGGAAATTATATCCACATTCGGATTTTCCATCGCCCTAATCATCCTTTTCGTCATTTCTTTTTTTGGCATTTTCATTTGAGAATGGACGCCGGCAATCACATAGTCCAGTTTCGCCAAAGCATCGTCCTTAATATCAATGGAACCGTCGGGCATGATGTTGGATTCGCAGCCCTGGAGGATTCTGAAT
>JAPLZW010000030.1 GCA_026394835.1 Candidatus Wolfebacteria bacterium | reverse complement strand
GCAAAACTTAGGCGGGTGCTCAAATTTGTAATTAAATTTAAATTAAGGTATAAACTATATAAATTCAAACAAATTTGGCATGTTGGATATCAATTTAATCCGCGAGGAACCCGAAAAAATAAAAGAGAATATTAAGAATCGCAACGCGAATCCCGGCTTGGTGGATGATTTTTTGGCTTTAGATGGCGAGTGGCGAAAATTAACCAGCGAAATAGACAATTTTAGAGCCGAGCAGAAAAAACTTGGTGAAGAAAGAAAAATAGAAGAGGCTAAGGGAATTAAGGCAAAAATTCAGGAACTTGATGATGAATTAAAAGTTATAGAAGAAAGCCGAAGAAATGTTTTGTATAAGTTTCCCAATCTGTCTTTTGATTCCGTGCCGGCCGGAAAAACCGAAGACGATAATGTCGTTTTGCGGGATGTCGGCGAAAAGCCGGAATTTGGTTTTGAGCCCAAAGATTATATTGAGATCGGCGAAGGCTTGGATTTAATTGATACCGGAAGAGCCGCGAAGGTAAGCGGCAGCCGCTTCGGTTATCTTAAGGGCGCGGGCGCGCTCTTGGAATTCGCTCTGGTAAAATTGGCAATGGATACGGCTGCGAAAAAAGGCTTTGTTCCCGTTATTCCGCCGGTAATGATTAAATCCGAAATGATGAAAGCTATGGGATATATCGACCGGACCGAAGACCGGGATGAGACTTATTATCTGGAACCGGACGATTTATATCTCGTGGGAACTTCCGAGCAGTCAATCGGTCCGATGCACGCGGACGAAATTTTCGAAGAAAAAGATTTGCCCAAGCGCTATATAAGTTTTTCCACCTGTTTTAGGAGGGAGGCCGGGTCTTACGGCAAGGATACCAGAGGAATTTTAAGGGTCCATCAATTCGATAAAATCGAAATGTTCATTTTTTGCCACCCCGATAATTCAAAGGAAGAGCATAAACTTTTATTAAGCATTGAAGAAGAACTGATGCAGGCCCTGAAGCTTCCGTATCACGTGCTTGAATTTTGCGCCGGCGGCCTGGGTTCCGGTCCTGCGGCGGCGAAATACGATATCGAAGTTTGGCTTCCCGGCCAGAATAACCGCAATGGCCAATATCGGGAAACGCATTCAACTTCGAATTGCACGGATTTCCAGTCAAGGAGGTTGAATATCAGGTATCGCAACAAGGAAGGGAAAGTGAATTTCATCCATATGCTTAACGGAACCGCATTTTCGCAGCGTCCGATTCTCGCCATCCTTGAAAATTATCAGACTAAAGAAGGCAATGTTGTCGTCCCGGAAGTTTTAAGGGAATATCTGGGGACCGATATCATTAAGCCCCGAGATTAAAATGCTGGATAAAAAATTCGGCGACAGAAGTCCTCAAAAACGGCGGTTCGCTTTGAGGCTGAAGATTTACGGCGTTCTCGCGCTGTTTTTTCTTTTGGCTTTGGGAATCATTTGGGTTGTTCTTTATTCGCCGGTTTTTAAAGTGCAAAAAATCAATGTCAGTACGGGGGATTCAACTTTGTTTTCCGGCGACAAGGAAAGTTTCGACGCGAACCTGATCGCGTCGGCAAAAAGTTTTATTCTGGCGAATTCAAAAATCGCGAGATATTTGGGAACGGATAATATTTTATCCTGGGATAACGATTTATTCATTAATTTTGGATTTTCCGATAAATATCCGCAGGTCTCCGGTATAGTTTTGAAAAGAGATTTTACGAAAAGGGAAATAAGCATTGAAGCCGGAAAGCGCGAGAAATTCGGCATCTGGTGCTTTGTAAGGGAATTTGAAAAAAAATGTTATTGGTTTGACCAAAGCGGAACGATTTTTTCCATTGCGCCGGAAGTAGAGGGCGATTTGATTTACAGAGTTGACGATTATACCGGCCGCGGACTCGGCTTGGGAGATAAAATTCTTATTCCGGGATTTTTCTCCAATCTGGCGAAAATATTCAAAGTGATGGATTCCGCTTATTTGAAAAGCCGTTCATTCACGCTCAAGGACCTCGGCTTGGAAGAAATTTATACGAACCCGGCGGTATCGTCATCACCCATTATTTATTTTAGCTTGCGCAATGACCCAAGTTTTGCCGCCGAATTCCTGAAATCCGTGAAAAAACTCGGATTGGATAAATCCCAATACATAGACTTACGGGTGGAAAACAGAGTGTACTATAAATAGACTTAAGATATAAGATTTATGATTTAGGAGCTTATTTCTTAAATCTTACTTCATAACTTATAAATGAAAATCGAAGTCCCGGCTTTGGCGTAGGGCTTGTCGGGATTGGGGAGCCAGGAATATTCATCTTGCGGATTGCGGATTACTCCGGCATGGAGTTTGCCGACCGCGCCTTCCAGCGTGTTCACCGAAATTGCGACCCAATCAATTCCTTTTTCCTTGGGATTGCCCATTGAAGAACTCCAGGGAACCGATGAGCTGACGTAATGTTTAAGATTGCCGCCTCCGAAGTAATCGATTCCAATCGCGCCGATGTTGTTTTCTTTGGCCCAGACGCCGAGCCGTTTCAAATCTTGTCCCCAATCGTAATTGGAATCAGTCGCGTATTTATAGCCGTTTTCCGTGCCGCCGGCAAACTGATTGAAGTAAGAGAGATAGTAAGGGTAGGCAAACAGAGATTCCGAGAGAAACCAAATAGCCAGAACAGCCACAAAAGCGCCTTTCAATGAGAATTTGAAGAAATTTCCTTCGTTTCTTGTTCTGCCGCTAATCCATTTTTTAATCGCTCCCGAAGCCAAAATATACATAAAAGGAAACGTCGGCAGTATATGCCTTACGCCGATATTAAGCGGGCTTTTCATGCTGTATCCCCAATAAAGAACAACAAAGGAAATCATCGCGAATTCCGCGAAATTCATTCCGATATAATCAAACAGGGAGTTGCAGAGATTTTTTCTTCTTATCGATTTCAGGATATTCCAGAGAGCTATCGCAAGCGCGACGAATATAAGAATAAGGGACGGAATTGATTCTTTGAGCAGGAAGACGGCCGGGAAATAATACCACCAGCCGCTTGAAGAAACTTCTCCCAGAAAATAGGCGGTGTTGCCTCCGGCAGAACGCTGTAAAACCATCAGCACTCCCAGCATATATTGGGCGAATGGTTTTGTGATGGCGTTTCCGGCCATTGCGATATCAACTTCGGCCAGGCATCTCATCGGGCGTCCGATCGGCGCGCCGGCCGCGGGAAAACATACGTTGATTCCGTTATCATATCCGCCGGCGAAGGAAGTCAGAATATATTTGGTATCGGAAACTTGTTTTTCCGCCGGATAATTTATAGTGAAGATAAAATAAACCGCGTAAACCAGAAGATAGCCGATAATAAAAACCGCGGCGCTTTTCCAGATTGCCGTCCACAGGGATTTGATAAATCCCAAAAATAATTTAAGGAAGGGCGCGCCTCTTAGTCCGCTTCTTGTTTTCCAGAAATAAAAAACCAAAGCGAGAAAGGGAAAGAGAAAGATATTTTACAAAGTAATAAATGGCGAGGAATATTCCGAAAGCGGCGCCGAGGTCGGTCGTGACGAAATGGCCGTGTTCCAGAACAGTCGGGGATAAGGCGAAAAGAAATGAAGGAAGGAGCGCCCACCACGGACCCATAAGTTCTTTTGCCCAGATGTAAATCAAGAAAATCAAAAGCAGAGTGATAAGCATGGGCCCGATTCTTGACCATTGGATTATCCGGTCCGGATTGTTGCCGGAGCCGTAAAGGAAAGAAGCTCCCATATCCCATTGGGCGTTTATCTCTTTTTGCCAGGCTGCGCTGTCGGTCGGGAAATTAAAGTGTCCAAAAAGCAGGGGAAAAGCGGCTATGGCTTTTATAAGAGGCGGATGCTCCGGATTAAGGCGGTAATCCAAATTATTCACATATCCGTATCCGGATGGAATATGCGCGAGTTCGTCCATAATTGCCGATTCCTGATTGGAAACCGAGAACATCAGGACGAACGAAGTTATTATGATTATTCCTAAAACGCCCCAGGGGATTCCTCGGGATAGTTTTGAAGTGTTCATATGTTAATTATAAATTAAACGGATTATAATTAGAATGATAAAAAAGTTGATATATAAAAAGGTCGGTAATTAATATCATATTCATATGGCTACAAAGAAAAAAGTGAGCAAGGCGAAAAAGAGTAAGGTGTGCCCGAGTTGCAAAAAATGTAAGTGCGCTTGTTAATCAAAGAAATTAAAAGCGTTATCTGGACAAAACACGCGCGCGCCAAAATGAGATTTTACGGTTTGTCGGAGCAAAGGGTGCGGCGGGTTTTGAATTCTCCGAAAAGAATAGAGGAGGGAATCGCGCCGGACACGATTGCCGCAATGCAATCTGCCGGAAGCTTGAAACATCCTCATGAAATTTGGGTAATGTTTGTGAAAGTTAAAAATGCCCCGACGCCCAGCGGGGGTCGGGGTCCCGACCGAAGCGTCGGGAGCAAACGGATCGTGAGCGCCTGGAAATATCCCGGCAAGACGAAGCCCGGGGACCCTCTGCCGCAAGAGATAATAAATGAATTGAGCTTGAGTTTGATGGATTTGGACTAAAAACACCCCCTGTTTGGGGGGTGTTTTTCATTGTTTACGCAGGTTTGTATAGGAGTTTAAGTTTCTTGAGTCATCTGTGTATTTGTACGGCAATAGCGTTTTTTGACTGTCCGGTTATGAGAGACATTTCTTTAAGCGATAAATCTTGTACATATTTCATACGCATCACCTTTTGATATATTTTGGGAAGGCGTTGAATCAAGAGAAGCGCCGCTTTTCCATCCAGGATATTGAAGAGGTTTTTGGAATCATTATTAGAGATTGGTTCCAGTCCTTTTTCGGTGAGGCCATCAAGCGAGATTACTTTATGTTTTCTGTATTCATCTACGATAAGGTTGTTAAGGATGTGATAGAGAAAAGCTTTCATCAAGTCGATCTTCCCTCCTTTTACAAGATAGCTCCATGTTTTCATAAATGTATCCTGTACTAATCCTTCGCCAATTCCGTGGTCGTGTATTTTAAAAAATGCATGCGCGTTAAGCCCGTTCTTATAGTCGTTGTGCGCTGTGGTCAATATTGCTCGTTGTTTCGTATTCTGTTCCGGGGTCATTAAGTTAAGCCGTGCGAGGCGATTTTTTATTACACGAGTATTACAGTGGCGCTGTAATACTGGCAATATATCCATATTCCATGCTATGAGAGCCCACTGGCATGGCGATGTTTCATTACACCGGCATTACAGAGATGGCAAGTGTTTTGACTTAAAGCATAGCACGTTAGGCATTTTATTGCACGCTGTAATAATTTGAGTCCCGTAGCGGCTTTATTAACATGGAAACAACTAAAGACGGTATAAGTATAAAACAAATTGTTAAACCTGTCGGGGCAGATTTCGTCGAGCGTTTATGGGAAAAAAGCTGGACATACATTAAAACCGTGGTAGATGTCGTGCGGGAGCCGGTTTTAATCCTTGATAAGGATTTTCGCGTAATGACGGCCAATGAGTCCTTTTACCGCACATTCCAGGTTGAGCGCATGGATACCGAAGGCAAGGTTGTATATGAGCTCGGCAATGGCCAGTGGAATATTCCAGCGCTGAAAAAACTTCTTGAAGACATCCTGCCTGAAAATACATTTTTTAAGGGTTTTGAAGTTATCCACGAATTTCCCTTCATCGGGCGCAAAGTAATGATCTTGAATGCCCGCCAAATTCATTTTAAAGAGGACAGTGTTTCAGAGATGTTGCCGCCCATTATCCTTCTTGCCATAGAAGACGTTACGGAAATAATGGCTGTTGCCGAAACACTTGCCGGCCACGCAAATCAACTGGAAGCTAAGCTCATAGAACAGACAAAAAAACTGGAAATTCATATCGGAGGACTAGAAAAAGAAATTAAAGAGCTTAAACAGCAGCCATAAAGCTTATGAAAAGCGGTTGTAATATACTCGCCTTTGGAACGGCATCCATTACATAGGTGGAAGCCGAATATACTAGTTAATAACTAATAAAAATATGAAAATATTAAATAATAAAGTCTCGTTAGTCGTATTGGCCGTTTCCTTTGCGCTCGGTCTCGCCGGGCCAATTTCCGCGTTTGCCGATCCATTACCAGCAAATCCAACCGCGCCAGTTCTTGGTGAGGCGGGTAGATATGTGATTCTGGCAAACACAATAATTACAACAACTGGTACTACTATTATTAGTAATGGAGATATTGGATTAACAACTTATGCCCGCTCGACTTATGGAGGATTTACGCCAACTGGACCCGCGGGAGATCTTACTCAACTTACAAATGGGACGTCATATGCGTCTGACGACGCTAATCCTTCGCCATTTCCATATCCTTTACACTATTCAACACCTGTTGTCGGAGAGCCATGGACAACTACTGGGGCGATGCTAACCCAGTCTGCAACTGACTTGGGAATTGCATATACCTTCCTGGCTGCTGACCCAAATCAACCTCCACTTGCACCGACTCAGGTTCTTCCAACAGAGCTAGGCAATTTGACCCTCACTCGAGGTGTCTATAAGACCGCTGCCGACGTTACAATACAGACGGGGACTCTTCATCTTAATGCACAAGGCGATCCGAATTCAGTCTGGATTTTCTCGATAGACGGCAACCTTACCACCGGAGCCCCAGGTGGTAACATCGACTTCGTTGACGGTATCGGACAGGCTAAAAACGTTTATTGGAGGGTGGCGGGCGTAACGACTATTGGAGCCGGCACTACCTTCTACGGGAATGTATTCAATTGGGCACAAGTAAACGTGCTTGCTGGTGCTCATATAACGGGCAGATTGTTTTCAGCAAATGAGCAGGTTACATTAATTTCTGATACCGTTACGGCTCCTGTGGATGCTCCATTGCTTGGCACCTTAGCAGCAGAAGACTTTGGTGTTATGAATCAGAGTAATGTGATCGGTTACACCGCAGGATTTGGTTTAACCGATGCGACTCTTGCAGATGCTCAATCTGTAGTCGTGCAGTTATATTCAGGGGAAACCTTATTGCAAACTAATACAGTTACGGCAAAGCTTGCAACCGATTATCCTGCGCTAACTTCTTTCTCCGGACCCTTTGACGTGTTTGGAACATTTAATTATGTAGCAGACGGATATTGGACCAATGTAAGGGGAACTGAATATGGACAAAACTTAGTCCCCACGAAAGTCGTGGCAACCGTTACCTTGACCAATGGCAAAGTTGTAACAGCTACGAATGAAAACCCAACTGGTGGTGACCTGACAATGCTTGGCGGTCCGGTTTTCATTGATACAAATAACGACCACATTCTTAATGCAGGAGAATCGTTTTTCACTACTATTCAAGCTGCCGTTAATGCGGCCGTAGCAAGTGACACAATTTATGTCACAGCAGGAACGTACAACGAGAATGTAAATGTAAATAAATCCCTTACTCTGAAAGGCGCAAGCAGCGCTACTGTGACTGTGAATGCAGTAAGTCAAACCGACAGCGTCTTTACGGTGGCTACTAGCAGTGTGAATATTTCAGGATTCACCATCACACACACAATTTATACCGGTAATGAGGGCTATGCTGGAATAAAATTTAATAATGGTGTGGCAAGCTGTGATATCCGCGATAACGTACTAACGCATAATCAATATGGCATATTGCTGATTGATCCAGAAAACACCACTACTCCGGGCAATAACACGTTTACAAACAATGATGCTTCGAATAACGGCGTTTCCGGCATCGAAATGCAACACACGTACGGCAATACATTCACAAACAACATTGTAAACTCGAACAAATACGGCTTCAAATTGGATTCTGCACGTCATAACATCTTCACGGGCAATACAGCAAACTCGAATCAGAAAGGCTTTTATCTGACCACGGGTGAGGGCGTCGGCTCCAACGACAACACATTCACAAATAACATCGTAAACTTGAACACCAGGTATGGTCTCGCCTTTGGGGGTATTAGTAGCGGTACTATTTTAACAGGGAATACCTTTGATAGTAATGTGATAAGTGGTGTTAGATTGGAAGATGCTGTTACCGGTCTCGATATGCAGAATAACAACATTACCAACAACCCGACTGGCATCGATATTGCTACCGTTGCAACTAATGTCACTTCTTGGACAGTGACTCATAACAACATTTCGAGTTCCACTACCTATGGTGTCTCCAATAACAGTACAAGTACACTTAACGCCGAAAACAACTGGTGGGGAACCGGAGACCAAACAGGCATTCCTGCTTTAGTTTCTAGCGGAGTAGATTTTACTCCATGGTGCGGTAATAGCGCATGTTCCGCGCCTAGTGGTTCGGGACCGGAAGTTACCACAACTCTTGTGTCTTCGGTTTCAGAGATGGCTACTACTTCGGCAGGTTCGGTTCAAATAGATGTGCCGTCGGGCATGACGATTACCGGACCCAATACTTGGGATGGCACATTTAATACGACTCCAACTGTAACATCAACCTTTACCCTTCCGACGAATTCCGGTTTTACGGCGTCTGTCATAGAGGCGATAGAAGTTGGCGCGGGTGATGTACATCTCACATTCGATAAAGCAGTGAAGTTGGTATTCATAGGGCAAGCAGAAAAGCTCGTTGGATGGTCGCAAGCAGGCGTGTTTCATGAGATAACAAATATCTGTGACAGCCCAACGACCCCGACACTTGGCGATGATTCCGACTGTAAGATGAATTATGGCACTGACCTTTACGTTTGGACCAAGCATTTTTCAACCTTTATTACATATGCGCTAGCATCAATCTCATCTTCGGCGCCCGTATCTTCGGGTGGTGGAGGCGGCGGTGGCGGTGGAGGAGGTTTTGCAGGAATACCGTGGGATTGGGGGCAGAATGTAGCCTCGGTGGCAACAACGCAACCCGTGGTAACGCAACCGGCAATAGGCCAAGTACTCGGCGCCGCAACTTTCAATTTTGCCAGTGACCTGAAATTAGGTTCACAGGGAAATGATGTTACGGAACTCCAAAATAGGCTGGCCAAAGAAGGCGTCTATTCAGGACCGGTTACCGGATACTTCGGTACTTTAACCCAAGCAGCCGTTAAGGCTTATCAGGCGAAACTGGGAATTTCTACGGTAGGCGCGGTTGGTCCGCTTACAAGAGCCAAGCTTAATGGAAGCGTGGTTGCCGGCGTGAGCACAAGCGCGAAGGATGAAGCGATAAAAATTCAGATTAATCAGCTTCAAGCTCAATTGGTGATTCTGTTGAGCCAACTGGTAGAGTTGCTTAAAGCGCAATAACCGAGCGATTAAAAAAGACAACTCCGGTAGTCGGGGTTGTCTTTTTAGTAAAAAAATGTTATTGTGCCAATAAATGAAAAAGTGGCTTAAAAAGTATTTTATTCCCCACGAAGGTAATAATCACAAGCCCCATATTTTGCGCTGGGAAGCCGGTCTTTTTACTCTGGCGATAATTCTTGTGATAGAGCTGTTTTTCTTGGTCCAGGTATTCATTTTTTCTCCCGGGTCTGAATTTTTTGCCACTATTCTCAAAAGCGTTTTGGTGGAAGAAACGAATATCAGCAGGGGAAAGGATTCTGTTTCTCTATTGACGGAAAATTTGCTTCTGGATGCTGCCGCTCAGGCAAAGGCTGATGATATGGCCAGGAAAGGATATTTTTCGCACGTGAGCCCTGATGGTTCGGAGCCGTGGTATTGGATAAAAAACGCGGGATATGATTATGGTTACGCCGGAGAGAATTTAGCCATCAACTTTATCGATTCGGAAGATGTTGTGAGGGCGTGGATGGATTCTCCGAAACACAGAGAGAATATTTTGAATAATAATTTTAAAGAAATCGGAATCGGCGTTTCAAGGGGTTTGTATGACGGGAAGGAAGCGGTATTTGTCGTGCAGATGTTTGGCAGCAGGGTTTTGGCTCTTAACGTGCCGATTGAAACGCGAAAAAACGAAACGATTTTGCCGATTTCGCCAACCACGACCCTGCCGGAAGAAACGGCGGTTGTTGCGGTGAAAGGCGCGGAAATATCTCCCAAAATAGAAAACAAAGGCTCTGACCAAAACCAGGTAAGCCGGACCGAAAGCGGTCTTTCGGCAGCCGCTAAAAATATTCTGGAGAGAGTAATTTCTTCGCCCCGAACGCTTGCCAATTATCTTTATTTAATCATCGGAACGATAATTGTTTTAGCTTTAACGCTGAAGATTTTTGTAAAGATAAAAGTCCAGCGTCCCAAATTGATAATCAACGGAATATTGCTCTTGATGATTATCGCCTCCGCTATGGCTTTCAATTATTATTTATTCCTGGCTCAGGCGGCAATATTCTAAATGAAACTTTCAATCGGCATTGTTGGTTTGCCTAATGTGGGCAAATCCACGCTTTTCAAGCTTTTGACGAAGAACGACGTTCATATCGCGAACTATCCTTTCGCGACCATTGACCCCAATGTGGGCGTGGTCTCGGTGCCTGACGAGCGGCTAGGGAAGTTGGCCGAAATGAGCCATTCCAAAAAAGTCATTCCGGCAGTTGTGGAATTTTATGATATTGCCGGATTGGTCAAGGGCGCGAATAAGGGTGAAGGCCTGGGCAATCAATTCCTGACCCATATCCGGGAAACGGACGCCGTAATCCAGGTGGTGCGCTGTTTTCCCGCGGGCGAAATAATCCATGTGGAGGAAAAAATAGATCCTAGCCGCGACATTGAAATCATCAATATGGAGTTGATGCTCAAGGATTTGGAAACCGTGGAGAAAAGAATGGTAAAGCTTGAGGGCGAGGCTCGGACCGGAGACAAACAGAAAATAAAAGACATGGAATTGCTGAAAAAAATAAGGCAGGGTTTGGAAAAAGGTATCTTGATAAT
>JAPLZW010000087.1 GCA_026394835.1 Candidatus Wolfebacteria bacterium | reverse complement strand
TTTGCGCGCGCCGATTTTTTTCTTCCCCGCCTGCGCTGAGGCTTCGGCGGGCAGGTAAAAGGAAAAGAAAACTTTTGTGCGGGGTTCTGCTCTTAACGAGCAGGACGGCGGGGCTGTCCACAATTTGATTTCGCTCTGGCGTGGCGGAATTCCCCCCAAACCCCCCTTCCGCCACGCCCTCGCGGGGACGATTCTTTTTTTCGGCGGAATTTGAGGCTGTATTTTGCAAAGCAAAATGCGCCACCGAAGAAGATGTTGCCCTTGACCCACCCAACCCATTCGCGGGCAACGCTAAGGAACTCCCCAAAGATTCATTTACAATTTTATAAAAATTAGTTATCATTATAGTATCAAGAAAGAAACCTTTATATTATATTCTATATACTATAATGTTATACAATTATGAAAGATATGTCAAACAATAAAATTGCAGACACCTTCAAAAAATTACGGGCCAAAAAAGGGCTATCTCTTGAAAAGATTGCTCGCCTTGCTGATTTATCACTAAATACCATTGTAAAGGTTGAAAATGGCGTAAATACAAACCCGACCATTGAAACGCTAACCAAAATCGCCAAGGCGCTTGAAGTTGGCGTTGATGATTTAATAAAGTAAAAAATTATGAATAACTACAAAGGCGACATAATTGAAGAATCTTTAGGCGATAAAAACGTTCTTAAAAATGTAAACATAATTTCAACGAGAGTTGAAAAAGTGACGGATGAACATCAAACGCCGTGGCTTTCGCAATGGACTTTAGACACTATTGAAGTTGAAGAAGATCAAGCAGGTGATTTAGCCGATAAATTAAGCAAGGCACTTGACCCTGAACACGGCTGGTATATTGACTATCGAAACGACAAATATCACTTTGTTATTTTCAAAAACAAAGTTTTCAAAATAGATCGTAGTAAAAAATCTGACTATGACGAAATGGTTAAATATGGACTATCTGTCGGAACGCCAGATTATCAGTTACCGAACTTTTCTGACTTACCGATTGATGTTTTGGACGCTTTTTTGCGAGAAGCGAATTTGAACACTTATGCTAACGAGAATGTTAAAAAAGCGTCCCCGCTCCGTCCCTGCTCTAGCGATTATCATTTTGAAAAAGGCGACCTGACTTATCACGACACCTATTTTGGAGCGACAAAATTTGTCGGCGAAGAAATTGTTTATAAAAACGGCGAACCAGCTTGGGGAATGAATTATTACGGCTTTACGGTTAGTAACGAAATAAGCGAAGGTTTGTTTGACGCAATTCTTCGCCCCGCTTTAATGTCTGGCTCTGGTGATAACATTCCAGTTCGCGGACCGAAAGAGTTTATAAATGGCGACTGGAAATATACTTTTAATACTGAAGGTGATTTGGCAAACTTTACAGGCATTGAGGAAATTTCCAAAAACGGCAAGGTGGTTTGTCGGCTACATTGCCACGGAGGATTTATTGAATAAATATTATGAAATATGGACGACAAAGAATTATTTAAAGATACAGCTTATTATTACGCAAAATATCGCACGGGTTATCCGCCCGAATTTTTTGAATATGTCGTCCGCTATTTCGGCTTAAATGGAAAAGGGCGATTGTTAGATTTAGGCTGTGGCACCGGACAATTAACAATTCCTTTCGCAAAACATTTTGAAGAAGTAGTTGGACTTGACCCAGAGCAAGGAATGCTCGATGAAGCGAAAAATCAAGTAGAAAAAGCAAATATTAAAAACGCTAAATTTGTTTTACGAAAGGCAGAAGAAATAGCGGACGACTTGGGAATTTTTCGGCTCACAACAATGGGCGCCTCTTTTCACTGGATGAAACAAGCTGAAGTTTTGCAGAAAATTTATAATCAGACAGAAAAAGATGGCGGCGTTATTATAGTCAGCGATTCGTCATCGCCGTGGCGCGATAATACAGAAAAATGGAAAAAAGTGCGAAAAGAGATTGTGCAAAAATATCTTGGTGAAAAGAGGCGTGCAGGAAATACCTTTTATAATGAGCCGAAAGAAAAATTTGAGGACTTGCTTAATAATTCGCCGTTCGGCGGATACGAGGAATGGACTTATGATTATGTTCGGACTTGGACGCTTGAAGCCGTAATAAATTTTCTTTATTCCACTTCGTTTGCCTCTCGCCGATTATTTGGAGATGAACTGAAAGATTTTGAACAAGAATTGCGAACCGAACTTTTGAAAATTGAGCCGACCGGTGTTTTTAAGGAACAAGTCCGCCTTCAAACTTTACTGGCGCGAAAATAGTTGGTATTCTTCAAAGACAGGCGGCGTGCCAGTTTTAAACTGGCACGAAATTCGGAAGCGAAAAAGGAAAGGTTCAAAAACCCGCCCGCATTCCTCCCCAGACCCCTCCTGCGGGCGGGAAGAAAGCCGAGGCGGGGCAATTCCATTCCCCCAGAAAAATAGTTTGCCCCGCCGAGTCCAAATTAGTTTTCAGAATTTTCGTCAAAAAATGTTCGAACTTCGTTCAAAAAACACCGCCTTATTAAATAAATGCCCAAAAACTTCTGGCAAGAATTGAAGAAGCCGATTTTCGCGAACGCGCCCATGGCGAATGTATGGGCTGCCCGGACAGAGCCGTGGAAAAACAGGGCGCAGGCGCGGCCTTAAACAACAATCCAACGCTCGCGAAGGAAATTATAACAGCGACACACAAAGGCGCTGGTAATCTTCCGGTTTCCGTAAAAACCCGGATCGGTTATTCAAAAAATGAAATCAAAAGCTGGCTCCCCTGCCTTTTGGAAGAAAACCTCGCTTGCCTTACAATCCACCTCCGCACAAGAAAAGAAATGTCCGATGCTCCGGCGCGCTGGAATCTCGCTCCGGAAATATTAAAACTTAGGAATAAAATCTCTCCGGAAACCATACTCATCGGAAACGGCGACATCAATTCCCTGGACGAAGCAAAATTACGAGTTAAGGAATCAGGGTTTGACGGCGTGATGGTCGGCCGGGGAATTTTCGGAAATCCGTGGTTTTTTTCAGGGAAAGTTCCAAGCCCGGCCGAAAAATTTAAAGCCCTGAAAGAACACGCCGAACTTTTTGAAAAAATGTACAAGAGCGATAAAAACAAAAAAGACGGCAAGCTGAAAAATTTCGATATTATGAAAAAACACTTCAAAGCTTATGTCTCGGGATTTGATGGCGCGAAAGATTTGCGCATTAAACTTATGGCCGCCAAAAATGCCGCGGAAGTTAAGAGAATAATCGCTTCTTTTTAATAAACGTATTTATCAACCAGTAATCCTTTATTATCGTAAAGATAAACCGTGTCATGCTGGGGGTCAAAAGCGTTTAGCTGGCTTATCCAAAGAACCCATGTATTGGAAAGAAAGCCGGCGTCGCTGAAATGCTTGTCATAGCAGGAATTTACCGTGAGCGTGCTTAGATACTGCTGGCAAATGTTGCCTTCGGGAGAACCGGGCAAGGAATTCACAAAAGCCGTGGAAGGCAATTGGCAAGAACCCAAAGACATTATGTAAGTTTGGCAATATCCCGCAAAACCGGTAATATCGCTCCGGCTGTAAAGCTGGGGGCAATTTTGCGGAATTGACGGATTAAACTTATAAGTATTCTGGAGAAAACCCGCGCATTCGTTAAGCCTGAAATTCCTGCTCAAGGGGCTTGTTCCTTGATAGATGCTGACCACGCTTCCTTGAGAAATAATTATGTCGCCTTCGTCATTTAAAGAATAAGGGTTGTAATTATCGACCGCCCGGGGAATCGCCACATCCGTGCGGTTTCCTTTCACATGCCAGCCCGTGATATTGGCTTTTTTACCCGCCGGCAAAGAAGAATAAAGCTGAAACAGATTGGTATTGCCGAAAGTTGAAGCCGTCACAGAACTCAATTTAATCTGCCCGAAATAAGGCGAAATCTGGCTCCGGGTGAATCCCGCCGGAATTGCCGCATCCGGGAGATAGCCCGGAGTAGAAATGGAAGTTCCTCCGATATTCCCGACCACGCCGTAAGAAGCAGGGCTGCCGAAATTCGGCGTCCATGAAGGAAAAGAAAAACCGTAAGTGGAAGAAGCTTTATTAAAAGTAAAAAAATTTCTCCAGGAAAAACCTCCTCCTTCATTGGGAGTGGAACTGGAAAAACCCTGATAATTATTCCAAAAATAAATAAATACTCCGATAAAGATTATGAGAAAAACAGCCCACTTAATAAAGGACTCCATGCCGTTAGATGACTAAGTTTATTAACTTACCAGGAACGAAAATCATATTTTTAATTTTGCTTTTTTCAATTCCCAGAGCTTTTATCTTTTCCGAGGATAAGGCGATTTCTTCAACCTCCGCCCGGGAGATTACGGCGGGCACCTTTATCCTGTCCCGCACTTTGCCGTTCACCTGGATCACAAGCTCAAAGTCTTCCTCCTTTATTAATTCTGAATCATATGTGGGACATTTTTCAAGATGGATGCTTTTTTTGTGCCCGATACCTGAACAAAGATCTTCCGTAATAAACGGCGCGAAAGGAGAGAGAAGCTTTAGGAAATCTTCCCACAATAGAGCTGAAATGCCATCGGGTTTTTTTTCAATTTCATTCAGCAAAATCATAAGAGCGCTAATGGCTGTGTTGTAATGTAAGTTATCGACACTCTCGCCGGCTCTTTTGATGGTTTTATTCATAATCCCGGACATTTGCCGGCTGGCATTTTTCTGAAGTTTTTTGTTTAAATTCCCAAAACTCCAAACCCTGGCGAGAAAACGCGAAACTCCCATGATGCCGCTTTCCCTAAAATCCCCTCCCTGCTCAAATGGCGCGAGAAACGCCAGATACATTCTCATCGTGTCAGCGCCGAATTTGCTGAAATATTCGTCGGGATTCACGACATTCCCCTTGGATTTAGACATTTTAGCGCCATCCTTTGTAATTAAGCCGTGAGCGCGAAATCGGCTAAACGGCTCTTCAAAATCAAGATAACCAAAATCTTTAAGCGCCATAGTGACAAACCGCGAATACAAAAGATGGAGCACGGAATGTTCCGCTCCTCCGATATATGAAGCAACCGGCAGCCATTTTTTTGTTATGTCGGTGTCCCAAGCGCGTTTCTTGTTATTTGCCGAAGGATAACGCAGGAAGTACCATGCCGAGTCCAGAAACGTATCGGAAACATCCGTCTCGCGGCGGGCTTTGCTTTTACATCGCGGACATTTGGTTTCGTGGAATGATTTTACCGAAGCCAAGGGCGACCGGCCATCTCCCTGGGGCCGGAAATTTTTAACAAAAGGCAATTTCACCGGCAATTGTTTTTCCGGCACCGCGTACCAGCCTGGCATATTTTCTTTCTCGCCTTTTCCTTTAGCGGCGCAAACCTCGCAGTAAATCATCGGAATTGGCGCGCCCCAATATCTTTGCCTTGAAATCAGCCAGTCGCGCAAATGATATTGGATTTTCTTTTTGCCGCCGACGAATTTCGTGATTTCCCATTTGGCTTTTTCGGAATCCATGCCGTTGAATTGGCCGGAGTTTATCAAAATTCCCCCGCCAATATACAATCCGGCATCAGCATTAATCCGCTTTTTATCCGCATTAATCAGCGGCGATACAACTTCCACAATTGGAAGCTTGTATCGCTTAGCGAACTCAAAATCCCGTTCGTCGTGCGCCGGCACAGCCATAATGGCGCCGGTGCCATAACCCGCCAAAACATAATCCGCGATAAAAACCGGAATTTCTTTCTTATTCGCCGGATTAATCGCTTTGATTCCTTTTAATTCCACACCGGTTTTCTCTTTCCCTTCGGCAATCCTCTCTTCTTCCGGCTTATTACGAGTTTTCTTTATGTAATCATTAACTTCTCCTAGATTCTTGATACTAGATTCCAGATTCTTGACAATTTCATGCTCCGGCGCCAGCACCATATAAGTCGCGCCAAATAACGTATCCGGCCGAGTCGTAAACACTTTAATTCCTAATTCATAATTCTTAATTCTAAATTCTATTTCCGCTCCTTCCGACTTCCCTATCCAATTCCTCTGGGCTATGCGGACAACATCCGACCAATCCAATTTCTCTATATTTCCCAAAAGCCTTTCGGCATAATCGGTAATTTTGAAAAACCATTGTTCCAGATCGCGTTTTCCGACAACGGTGCCACAGCGCTCACACTTGCCGTTTATGACTTGTTCATCTGCCAACACGGTCTTGCAAGACGGACACCAGTTAACCGGCTGTTTTTTGCGGTAAGCCAAACCATTACGGAACATTTCCGTAAAAATCCATTGAGTCCATTTGTAATAATCCGGGTCGTAAGTTTCTAAAGCCTCTTTCCAGGCAAAGCTATTGCCGATATATCCGAGCTGGCGATAGAAATTTTTTTCCGATTCTTTCGCGTGCTTCATCGGATGCTTGCCGACTTTCAAGGCATAATTTTCAGAATGGATTCCAAAACCATCCAAACCGATAGGTTCAAATACGTCAAAACCCATCATTCGCTTAAACCGGCTGTAAATATCAACACCCGTAAAGGTGCGGACCCCGCCGATATGCAATCCTTCGGCCGAGGGATAAGGAAACATCATAAGGCTATAAAATGGCTTTTTAGACTCCTTCCCAGCAAACTTGAATTTGGGTTCGTAAATTCCGTCTTTCAGCCATTTTTCCCGCCACTTCTTTTCTACTTTTTTGTGGTCAAACATAGAGTATTCACTAATAATGCCAATCTTTAAAATTTAAATAATGCGAATTCGCATTATTTGCTGAATATTCGCATTATTCGCGATTACTCTTTAATATACTGATTTCCAGCTATTTTATCAAC
>JAPLZW010000083.1 GCA_026394835.1 Candidatus Wolfebacteria bacterium | reverse complement strand
GAGTTTTTCAATCAATCTTCCGGCTGCCACCCTAACTAAATCTTTTTCTCCAAAATAAACTTCTTCGGGATTTTTATACCGGAGCTGGTCCGCGGGGTAGCATTGTAAATCCGGGATATTTTTTTTCAGTTCTTCGAATTTTTCGCGGCTTACGGCGGGATTAAGGAAAAAGCTTCCGGCTGTCGGAACCAAAGAAGCATCGGGAAGCTTTCTTTTGCGGATATTAATCACCGCATCATAAACATTTTTTAAGGTATGCGGCCCTGCGGCAATTTTTTGGATTTCTTCTTTTAAAGAATTGTGGCTGATGCCTGTTTGATAGTAAGAAGTTTCCAATTCCGAATTTTTAGAGAGCCTGAGCCTGACCGTAAACACGATGTATCTTCCTTTATTTTTTTTAAAAATACTGTTCCGATAGCCGAACTCACACGCTTCGGCATTAAATCTCTTTACTTTCCCGGTTTTAAAATCAAAAGCTTCCAAAGAGTCGAAAACATCGGAAAAATTTTGGCCGTAAGCGGCAATATTCTGCACGGGAGCGGCGCCGACAGTCCCGGGAATCAACGCCAGGTTCTCAATCCCTCCAAGATTATTTTTAACGGCGAAAGAAACCAGTTCATGCCAGTTCTCGCCGGCTCCGGCTTCAAGCAGAACTTTTCCATTATTTTCTTCTATAATTTTTTTTCCGGCAATGCCAACTCGTAAAACAAGTCCGTCAAAATCACCGGTAAATAAAGTATTGCTGCCATCCCCAAGAACAAACTTCGGAATATTTTTAAATTCAGGATTTTCGATAATTTGAACCGCGTCGTTTGAATCAAAAATCTCGGCGAAATATTTCGCTTTAACCGGAACCCGAAAAGCATTGAGGCTTCCCAATAAATAATCTTTCCTTACAACCATTAAACGTTTTTACTTTTAAAGACAATGAATTTGTAGCCGACAAAATTCCAAACAAGAGAAATCGCGGTCGCGGATAATGCGCCGACATTCGCCCATCTTTCGAGAGAAATTCCCGCAGGCGCCCCTATCACATTGACTACAAAAGCCGCCGTGGCTACGCTTAATCCCAAGCCCACAAGACTCACGACAAAAAACTCTCCGAACTCTTTGGCATTGGCTGTATCTTTAGCCCCAAAAGTCCAGTAACGATTCCAAATATAACTGTTTATATTTGCTGTGATAAAAGCAATGGCGTAAAAAACCGCATACCAAACGCCTGCGGCATAACCCGTCAAAGCGATTAAAGCATTCAACACTCCAAGATTAAGAAGGGTATTAAGCCCGCCTGTAGCGCAAAATTTAGCTATCTGGAGAAAAATCTTTATCCAGTGGCTCACTAAGGCCGAAAACCAAAGAGCGATATTGGCAAAAATCGTAAGCCCGGCAACAATAACAACAGAATTAACAAGATTAACCTCCAAAAAAGCCAGCTTTATATTGCTCAAAACCGGCAAAGATAAAAGTCCCATTAAAAATCCAATAATGGAAATATATTTATAATCCTTCTTGGTTAGCTGCGATTCATTCATTTTATTTTTTATTATTTATTGTTTTATAAAGTTGATTATTAAATCTTTCAGACCCGCCTCTTTCTCCAGCATATCCGTTCCATGCCCGGCCGCATCGTAAATTTGCTTAATCGTTCCCGAGGGCGCCGACCCAATAAGTTTTTCAACCTCGGAAACGTTGTTATCGTCATCCTTGCTTGAAACAAAGAACATTTTAACAGTTGTCGAAATTTTTTTAACTAAAGGTTCGGCCTCTATGCCGTGATAATTTAATCCCGGAGAAAGCAACACGGCTGATTTTGTCTCGCGATGCCGGGACGCGTATTCGAGCGCCAAGTTCGCGCCAATTGAAGCGCCGGCTAAAGATATCCTGTCGCGCGAAGCCAATTCTTTTTCAACAAGATATTTCGCTGCCGCTTCGACATCAAGGATTCCCTTGGCTTCATTCCCGGATTCTCCTCCGGACTCGCCATGTCCGCGCAAATCAATCGCAATGCTTTCAATCCCCTGCTCTTGCAATCCAATCGCCAAGTTATTCCACGATTCTTTCGTATTTGGCATAGCGTGTACCAAAATTATCCACCCCGAAGTTAAGTCGGCGACTTGATATAAATCCGCCGCGATTTTTACTCCGTCTTCCGCGATTAACGATACTTTTATCATATTGGGTAATTTTTTTTGTTCTTCGGGAATTTTATCTTCCGGCTGGCCGGATACGTCTTGCTTTTGGGGAATAATAGAATTTAATCCCGAAAGTCCGGCAATAGTCATCAAAGAAACCATAATTATTATGATTCCCAAAATACTTTTTTTGAATTTCATAAAATCTCAATTTGGAATATTTTAATTTAACTGCCCTCCGAACTGCGCGGGCGAAAGGCTCGCGCCTCCAATAAGAAATCCGTCAATCTCTTCATATTTTATGAAATTTCCGATGTTTTTTCCATCCACGGAACCGCCGTAAAGAACTTGTGCGCCCACTGCCTCTTTTATGTATTTCGCCATCAAAGCCGCGCTCTCCGGATTTTCCGGAATACCGGTGCCGATTGCCCAAATCGGTTCGTAAGCCACGATGAGTGAATTATGAATTATGAATTTTGAATTATGAATATTCTCCAGGTCTTTTTCGAGCTGATCTTTTATAAAACTTTTTACCGCTTCCGGACCCTGACTATGGGTATTCAAATCTTCGCCGACGCAAAGGATAACTTTGAAACCGGCCTTGAGCCCCACTTCCGTTTTTTTGCTTATCATTTCGTCGGTTTCGTTCTCATACCTTCTTCTTTCCGAGTGGCCGACAATAATATATTCCACTTTTGAATTTTTAAGCATTTCAGCCGAAATTTCTCCCGTAGAAGCTCCCTTGCCGGATAAAGGATCTCCTCCAAAAACATCCTGGCTTCCAAATGTAATCTTCCCGGCGTATTTTTGCGAAAGGTCAAAAAGCCATAAAGAAGGCGGGCAAACCGCGATCTCATACTTATCCGAACTCTCTTCAAGGATTATTGATTCTCCAAGGATCTTTTCCGCCTCTTTGAAAGTCCCGGGGTTCATCTTCCAATTAAAAATTAAAAGTTTCGCCATGCTGAAATTATAACTCTTTACGATAATTTTTTAAAAAACGCGAATAAACCCAATAAGAAAATGTGATAAAAACCACGGCCAATATCAGATAATCGAATTTTTCCAAATAAATCCTGACGCTTCCCCATCTCTCGCCCAAGATAATTCCCGAATAGGTAAGGACAACCGACCATATGAAAGATCCTAAAAATGTCAGGTATGAAAATTCCCAAAGATTCATCTTCGCCAAGCCGGCAGGAAACGAAATAAATGTCCGGACTACGGGCAACATGCGGCTGAAGAAAATCGACGACTTTCCGTATCTGTCGAACCATCTTTTGGCGATTTCCAAATCCCTGGAATTCAGAAAAAATTTGAAAATGCGATGTTTATTCAAAAAACCGCTTTCTACGATTTTATCCGCCAATCCGTAAGATATTAAAGAGCCTATCAAATTTCCAAAAGCGCCCGCCAAAACCACCAGCCAAAAGCTAAATATTTGTTTCTCAACCAAAAATCCCGAAAATGGCATAATCGCTTCCGAGGGCACGGGAATATTGGCGCTTTCCAGAACCATTAAGAAAAAAATCCCGGCGTAACCGATTTTATTTATCACAAAAAGGACGAAATCAACTAAAATCTGGACAATGAAAGAAAGCATAAAAAAATCAGGATCTTAAAATTTTCGCGGCTTCATCGGGGTCAACCACGGTAATTTCGATGCCGGTGCCGAGCTCAAATCCCGCCGATATGCTTATCTTGGGTAAAATCTCAATATGCCAATGATAGTGAGAATGTTTTGATTTTTCCGAAATCGGAGCCGTATGAATGAAAAAATTATAGTCGGGATCTTTTAATTTAATTTTCATCCGCGAAAGTGACTCCTGAAGCAGGCCAACAACCCACTTAAAATCTTCCTCCTTCTCATCTTCAAAATAAGCCAAGTGTTTTTTGGGGAAAATACGCATTTCAAAAGGTTCTCTTGAAACATAAGGGGCGAAAGCGATAGCGCCTTTATTTTCTTTTATAATTCTCGTGCCGTTTTTCTTTTCCCATTCTATCATTGCGCAATGAACGCAAGCTTTATTCTTCGCGAAATAACGCGCCGAACCGGAAAGAGAATGATTAACATCCGGCGGTACGACAGGGATAGCAATCATCTGGTAATGGGGATGATAAATAGAAGCTCCGGCTTTCGGACCCCAATTCTGAAAAATAGAAACATAAGCCAAGCAGGAGTCGGAAGCGAAAAACCGATAGCGGTCCTGAAAAGCCCTGAAAATCAGATTAGCCGATTCGGCATCAAGCTGAGAAAAATTCTTGTCGTGATTTTTGGGGATAACCATATCCTGATAACCTCTTCCCTCAATCATGGAATACGGACCCTCTCTTGTTTTTATCGCGCAAATATTCCCGTGATCCAAAGCCGGAAATTTATTTTTAACAATCTGGACATCCCAGCTTTTTGATTTCTTTTTTTGATAAACGGAAATAATTTCGTGGCCACTCTTCGCCAAATCCTCAAAGGGACAGCCTGCTTTAGGGGCTTTAACCCTTCTATCCTTTCCCGCAAACTGATGAGGCCTCAGATTCCTTTTGGGAGCGATAACGATCCAATCGCCGGAAACCAAGTCTTGCCTTAATTCGGAGTTATATTTCATAGCGCTTATTTTAATCTGTTTTCATAATACCATCTCAAAATGTCTTTCGCTATCGGAACCGCGTTTAAACTGCCTTCCCGGGAATTTTCAACCAATACCAATATGGCAATCGCGGGTTTCACGTCCGGATTTCCGCCCGAAGCCGGAGCATAACCCACAAAAAAAGCATTTTCTTTGGCGTTATTTTGTATCTGCGCGGTTCCCGTCTTCGCGGCCACGGAAAAAGGCAAGTCCGCCAGAGAATAACTCGTGCCGTAAGATTTCGTAACGCCATCTTCCATTCCTTTCTGAACTTTCCTCACAATATCCGAATCCCCGGAATAATCCGCCAAAACAACGGAATTCTTTTCCATTATCGTTTGATTGTCATTCGTCACGATTTTTTCCGCCACATAAGGTTTCATTAATTTCCCGCCATTGGCGATTGCGCTTATGTAATTGAGGATCTCAAGAGGCGTAACAACAAGATCTCCCTGGCCGATAGAAACATTGTAGGTGTCTCCGATCCTCCAAATTCCCCGGCCGCCTTTTTCTTTGGCCGCCGGATCCGCAAGAACTCCCTTATTTTCAAAAGGCAAATCAATCCCCGTTGGCTGGTCAAGGCCGAACCTTCCCCAGTAATCTTTCAGTTTATTTATCCCCAATCCTTTTTGGTCTTCAAAGCCTCCTCCCACTTCATAAAAATAAACATCCGACGACCTTGCCAGGGCGGAATAAATATCAACCCAGCCTTGCGGCCGCCAATCCAAAAATCGCGATGGATGCTCCGGGTCATAGGGATTCGGCAATTCAATATAACCCGGAGAATATATTTTTTTATCCGGGCTGATTATCCCTTCTTTCAGAGCGGCATAAGCCACCAAAGGTTTTATTACCGAACCCGGAGAATACTGGCCGGAAACAGCCCTGTTAAAAAGAGGTTTGTCGGAATCAATAAGATATTTGCTTTCAATTTTATTATTGTTATAGCTCGGCAAACTTATAAGAGAAATAATTTCTCCCGTCTCCGGATTCATGGCAAGACCGGCGCCGGACTTCGCGCCAATCAGGGCTAAACCGCTCTTCAGGCGATTATAAAAATATCTCTGGAAATCGGCGTCTATCGTTGTGTGGATATCCGCGCCGGGAGAAGATTCTTTCAAAAGTTTTTGGCCCATCGCCTCGCCTTTTACATTCCGATAATTTAAAGTTTCGCCGTCCACGCCTTCAAGCTCCTTATTATAATAAGCTTCAAGTCCGGTACGCCCGACTATCTCGTTGATCGCAAGAGAAGAGTCAGCCGCCAAGTCTTCCTTATTCACCAAGCCGGTATATCCCAATATGTGAGAAAAAATTTCTCCGTCCGGATATTGACGCTTATAATCGCTTTCTATCTGAACACCGGTTAAATTAAGATTTTTTATTTTTAAAACCTGATCAACGGTTAAATCCCTCGCGACAATCAAAGAATCCTGTTTCTCCAGATTAACGCTATTGAATAAATCCTGAATGTACCCGGCGGGCAGAATAAGAGCTTCTTCAAGGGACACCGCTATCTTATTCCTCAAATCACCATCCTTCATTACGTCCGCCAATTTCACGCTTAATTCAAAAGCCGGGGCATTTTGAGATAACGGCTTTCCGAACCGATCCATGATTATCCCTCTTTCAGCGCCGATCATCGTGACATGGCTTGCGTTAATTAAAGATTTCTGGCTGTAAAAATTTCCCCGAAAACCGTTCAGGTAAATGACATCTCCCAAAACCACAAGCACAGAGAGAATCACAAACCAACCTAAAAGCCGGAAAGCTCTTTTGGATATGGGAAGCTCCAAGTAATCAAGATCCTGAGCCAAGTCATCAAGGACTGCCTCATCAAGATAAATGTTTGACTTCATTTAAAAACCCTAGAATTGATTGATAAATCTCAGGTCACCGGAATGGAACAACCGAATATCGGGAATCTTGTATTTAATCATAGCCAATCTTTCCAAGCCCATGCCAAAAGCGAATCCCTGATATTCATCCGGGTCATAACCGGCCGCTTTAAATACGTTACGATGAACCATCCCCGCTCCCATCATTTCCAACCACTTGCCCTTGAATTTAATATCCACCTCAAAGCTCGGCTCCGTAAAAGGAAAATAATGAGGCCGGAAACGCGCTTCCACGTCTTTACCAAAAAATTTCTTGAAAAATTGCTCTATTACGTATTTGAAATTGGCGAAAGAAATATCCTTGCCAACCATCAATCCTTCAATTTGATAAAAATTGGTTTCATGAGAAAAATCCGTGGCCTCGTAACGAAACACCCTGCCCGGAACAATGATTTGCAACGGCGGCTTATGATTTTCCATATAATGGATTTGAACAGGCGAAGTGTGCGTCCGCATCAAATACTTGCCATTTTTTCCTTCCAGCCCGCCACCTTTTACCCAAAAAGTATCCCACGCGTCTCTCGCGGGATGATTTTCCGGAATATTCAACGCATCAAAATTATAATAATCGGTTTCAAGTTCCGGACCTTCAACACCCGAAAAATTCAACGAAAGGAAAATTTTCCTGATTTCTTCTTCAACTTTGCTCAAAATATGCTCGTGGCCCGAAAAAATTCTTTTTCCGGGACGGGAAACATCAATTTTAGCTTCTAGTTTTAAGTTTTTA
>JAPLZW010000069.1 GCA_026394835.1 Candidatus Wolfebacteria bacterium | reverse complement strand
CCCTTGATATCCCCGCGAAAGCATCGCTTTATATACTTCTTCACTCAGCCCCACCGAACGCTCCCATAAAACCGCAATATTCCAAGCCACCATATTCTGGCCTTTCTGATACTGCACTCCTAAGCCCACCCGGCTTTTAATCGCTAGATACGTATTCTGAATTATCCCCACAAAAAGATAGATATAGCGGTGGCACATTCCCAAAGTCATCACAAAAATTTGTGGGATCTTAAAAATCCTTAGCGCCTTAAGCAACGCAAAATGTTTAGTGGTGAGATTTAAAAGTACGGCAAACGATACGCAGGTAATCACGCGCGTAATAAAAATCGCCGCTCCCCCCAATCCCTGACGAGTAATTATAAGTTTTGCCCCCAGGATATGCCAAGTTAACAGCGCCTCCCCGGGGCCAAATATCGCCGGAAGAACAATAAATAAGGAAAATAACGGAATAAAAATCCAAGTCCGTTTTAAAAAGAATCCTAAATTTATCTTTGAAATTAAAACCAAAAATAAACAAACTCCATAAAGAAAAAATAAAACCGCATTACTTCCGATAAATAATGCCTCAAGAATCAATAAAAGAAAACTAATTATTTTTACCCGCGGATCCAATGATTGCAGGAACCCATTGCGCAAAGCATATTCTTCGGCAAAAATAGAATCCCTTAAAAATGCTAAAACGCCGACAATCGACCGTTCAATAAAATTATTACTTTTCATTTTAGAGGATACTTTTTACAACTAAATTTCTCACCCTCCGGGCAATACCCCAACGCCTCACATTTAGCTCCCGCCTCCGCAAAAACTGCCGGCAATTTTTCGACGCAAATCTCCAGCATCTTATTGGCTAACTGGCGAATCTCCCATTGCGCGCGAGAACAACAACGATGTTGGAAAAAATGCAACAGTTCCCGGCAGTTCATACTCACCACAATCTTGGTCTCCGCCGCCTGCGGAAGCGTAAAACGCGCGTCCTGATTTGCCATTTCGCCACTAATATTATCTTGGCCCAAAAGCTCAAGCAATTTAGTATAACTTTGCTGAATGACCACCATTAATTTTTCAAATTCATTTTTTGCTTCCAGATTTTTTTCAATCGCCGGAGGAATAATATAATCGAAATCTTTTTCTTTAACGTACCGCTGACTTTGCTGTGAAAATGAGGCAATTCTGTGCCGGACTAACTGATGGGTGAGCGCCCGAGATACCCCCTGAATAGCAAAAGTAAACTTAACATGTTCCAGCGGACTTTGATGTCCGGAAGAGACAATTTTTTTTACAAACTCCTCCTGTTTTGCCAGGCTGATCGCGCTATCTAAAAAAACATCACCGGCAAATTTTTCAGAATAACACTGCCGGCAGGCAACATAAATAACCGTGATGGCATTCTGGCTCATCTCTAATAATTTAACGTTCATTATAACTTTAGACATTGCTCATTCTCCTTTTTTAAGATAGATATTCCGCGGCCAAATATGAACTGCGCACATATGGCCCACTTTCAATATGTAAAAATCCCCGCCGCTTAGCTTCTTCTTTATAATTCTGAAACTGCTCAAGGCTAATATAATCTTTCACCGGATAATGCTGTTTGCTCGGCGCCAAATATTGGCCAATACTTAATAAATCGCATTCCACAGAACGTAAATCATTCATCACCGCCAAAACCTGT
>JAPLZW010000094.1 GCA_026394835.1 Candidatus Wolfebacteria bacterium | reverse complement strand
CGGTATTTTTTATTTTTTCACAACTCCTATTGGTGAGAGCTTGTACGAAAAAGCCAGCAATCAACTCGTTCCCTGCTCCACGCCAATCACCTATTCTATCGGAACTTTTGATAGCCGGTTCGGCATCAGCAAAACCGATTTTCTCGCGGCCGTGAATGAAGCCGCGCAAATCTGGGAAAAACCGGCCAGTAAAAAACTTTTTACTTATTCCGATAACGGCTCTTTAAAAATCAGCCTGCTTTACGATTTACGCCAGCAAACTACGAATCGCCTGCAAAATTTTGGCCTGGTACTGGAAGACAACCGCCAAAGCTACGACGATATTAAAGCCAAATACAATTCTCTTGAAGCACAATACAGCGCCGCGAAAACCGAGTTTGACGTTTTAGCCGCGTCTTACGAGAGTAAAAAAAATAATTACGAAAAAACAATCCAATTTTGGAACGACCAAGGCGGCGCGCCAAAAAATGTCTACGACCAGCTGAATCAAACCAGAGACTCCCTGAATGCCGAATTAAGCGCGCTCCGGCGAAAACAAGACAATGTAAATTCCCTCGCCAGCGACGTGAACGCCGTTGCCGACGCCTTAAACAGGCTCGTGGATGTCCTGAATCTTAACGTCAAAAAATACAATTCCATCAGCGGCGAAACCGGCAATGAGTTCGAGGAAGGCGTTTACACAAGCGATTCTGCCGGCCAAAAAATAGATATTTACCAATTTGAAACCAGGGACAATCTTGTCCGCGTCCTGGCACACGAATTGGGGCACGCGCTGGGATTCGGGCACACGGACAACCCCAAAGACATCATGTATAAACTGAATCAAAGCCTTAACAAGAAGCCCACAGAAAACGATATAAGGCAAGTAGATGCCAAATGCGGGATAAAATAGCCCAAAATCATCAGCTTTGCCATAATCTTGGGGTGGGGATATAATTCAGGTATTAAAAATGCTCTTTGTTAATTAAATATAAGCAAAACCCACACACCTAATCAAGATAGCGAAGCTCATAATCTCAAACCAAACACTAATACGAAGCCAATCTTGACTGAGATGCCGATGCCATGGTTAAGGATATAATCGCTTCGTTTGGGATTTATCTTAATTAGGTGTGCGGGTAAAGGCCGAAAAATTAATCTATCTTACGATGAAAAAAACACTTATGAGCGCGGTAATTCTCACCGCTGCGTTGTTGATCATGGGAAACGGCGCGAACCTCTCAAAAGCCGAAACAACTCCGCCCGGTTCGGAGACAATAACTCCGGGTGAAGCAGCTATCCTGAATCAACAGCTTGAGTCAATGAAAAGCATTCTTCTTCAGATGAAAATAACTTATGCGGAATCCGCCCCGGAGCCGGAACCGGCGCCCATAGCCTTTTCCAGAGAAGAATTGAATGTTTTAAGCGAAAGCCTTGTTGATATAAAATCCCAGATTGCGGCTATGTCACGGAAAGCGAAAGCTAACGATATGTCTGCCCAAGAAATAGCCTTGCTTCAATCCTCTCTTTCCGGTTTAAGAAACGGACTTCTTGCGGTTAAAACAAGCATAACGGAAACGCCAGCTTCTGATATCGCCGGAGAAAATAAATCTTCCGCGATAGCCTCATTTTCAAAAGACGCCGAAACCGCTGTTTTGGGAGAAACGGCGAAAGAACCGGCAAAGAATAACGGCAACGAAAAAGCTTCAGCCGAATCTTCACTCGGCTTCAATAATTTTTCAAAACCGGCTGTTATCGGAACGATTATTGGAATCATTACTTTGGGAATCGGTTTATGGATATGGAGAAAGAAAGCGGACGCGGAAGAAATTCCTAAAACACAGCTGTAAACAAAAAGTCCTCTAATTCAAATCGGAGGACTTTTTGTTATAAGCTAATCTTACAAAGTTGTCCGCCGGAGGCGGAATTGATTAAATGGGTTTTACGACAGCGCTTTCTATTATAACCGGAGATAATGGCCTGTCATTAGAGCTAGTCTCCACGTTTCCGATTTTATCCACAACATCCTGGCCGCCGACAACTTTCCCGAAAATCGTGTAATCGTGTTTCAGATTATTATAATCGAGCATAATGAAAAATTGGCTGCCGTTCGTATTGGGGCCGGAATTCGCCATTGCCACGACACCCTTTCCGTAGCCGGTTTTATACGACTCGGTTGCCGGATTCAGTTCGTCTAAAAATTTATAACCCGGTCCGCCGCTTCCGCAAAGGCTCGCGGTCTCGGTTTTAGAGCAATTAGGATCCCCTCCCTGGATCATAAATCCTTTGATTACCCTGTGAAAAGTAAGGCCATTGTAAAATCCTTTTTCTGCGAGAATCAGAAAATTATTAACTGTTTTGGGCGCATCTTTGTCATAAGTCATTATTTGTATATCTCCGTAATTTGTTTTTAGAGTCACCATATATTTATTTTTGGTTATATCTATCTCCTGGATTTTTGCCAAAGAATTATCGGCCGTGATCCCTTCAACAGCTTGCGCCTGTGGCCGGGCGTCAGTTTCCGAATTTCCGCTTTTTGCCGCATCGTAAACTATGAAACCGATCACACCGACTATAATCACGAGAAAAATCGCCAACAAAATATTTTTCATCATAGAAATCATACTACCAGCTTGAAACAATTATTTCAATTCCTCCGTATTAAATTACGTGAGAAAAGGTCGATTTTTACCAAATTTACCAAACATACAATATGCCAAAAAATAAAATTCTGGCA
>JAPLZW010000080.1 GCA_026394835.1 Candidatus Wolfebacteria bacterium | reverse complement strand
GGCCATTGCCGATTTTTTGCCTTCTTACGCGTGATTACTTCTTGAGAAAGAAATGAACAATCTGGAAAAAGTTTTAAAACAGCCGAAAAAGCCGTTTGTCGTGATTTTGGGCGGAGCGAAGATAGGCGATAAAATCGGAATCGTCAAAAATCTTTACAATAAGGCGGATAAGTTCTTGATCGGCGGGGGAATCGCCAATACGATTTTCGTTTCAAAAGGGACTCCCGTAGGGAACTCTCTTGCCAAAAAAGTGAAGTTGGATACGGAAATCGCGGATGACCCGCAAAAGAAAATCGTCTTGCCGGCTGATGTTGAGATAGAAAACGAAAAGATTTTAGATATCGGTCTTAAAACAATTGAAATTTATTCCGGCATAATCAAAAAAGCCAAAACAATAATCTGGAACGGGCCGATGGGATATATTGAAGAAAGGAAATTCAGGAAGGGCTCGGAAGGTATTTTGAAAGCGATTATCAGCTCCAAAGCTTTTTCCGTAATCGGCGGCGGCGAAACCATATCGATAATTAAAAAATCAAAAATCAAAAATCAAATTTTTATATCAACAGGGGGCGGGGCGATGCTTGATTATTTTTCCGGCAAGAAGATGCCGGGTCTGGAAGCGCTCCAGAAAAATAAACTGAAAATCAATGAATAGGATAATAGTTTTTTATCACAAAAGAGCCTTGGGTCCATGCGCGGACGGCTTTGGGGCGGCGTGGGTCGCTTGGAAAAAATTTGGAAACAAGGCTGAATATATAGGATTAGAAAATGGCACTGAGCCGATTTTTGAAATAAAGAACGCGGAGGTTTATTTTCTGGATATAGGATTCAGGGAGGAGATGATGAAGAAACTGGTCGGCCAAAATAAAAAAGTTGTTTTTATTGACCATCACATAAGCCGCAAGGATTATATGAAATTTATCAACGAAGGTTCATTTAGCATGGACAATTCTGGATCGGTTTTAGCGTGGAAGTATTTTTACCCCGGTAAAAAAGTCCCTAAGTTGCTCCGCCATGTTGAAGATTACGATTTGTGGAAATTTAAATTGCCGAATACCAAAGAGATAATTTCATTTCTTGGCCTTTATCCGAAAGATTTCAGAAGATGGAATAAGCTTGTATCTGATTTTGAAAATCCGGAAACGGCTAAAAAACACATAATTGCCGGACGCACAATTTTACAATATGAGTCGGGGATAGTGAGCGCCTTAGTCGGGAATGGCGAAGAAGTTGTCTTTGACGGGCATAAAGCTTTAGCTGTTAATTCTCCTGTTTTAATTTCGGAAATCGGGAGTTATGTGAGAGACGAAAGAGGAATTCCTCTGGCGATAATTTGGTATAGGACAAAATCAGTTATAAGCGTGAGTTTGCGGTCGGACGGCAGTATTGATTGCGCGAAGCTTGCTGAAAAATACGGAGGAGGCGGGCATGAAGCAGCATCTGGGTTCACGTTGAGAATTGATGAAAATTTTCCATGGAAGAAGCCCAAAAGATAGAATGTTCAAACATTTAAGGCAGATGAATTTCAAGGATATGGATTTGGCGTTCGTGGATTTGGAAACCACCGGGCGTGATTTTGAGCACGAAATTATGGAAATAGGCTTGGTGAGAGCCAGCGGTTTTAACTTTTCTTTGATTGACGAATGGGAAGTAAAAGTGAAGCCAAAGCATATTGAGACGGCTGACCGGGAATCTTTGAAAATAGCGCATTATAAAGAAGAAGATTGGAAAGATGCCGTGGAGCTTGAAGATGCGTTAAAAATATTCCTAAAAAAAACCGAGAACACGATTTTAGTCGCGCACAATTTGGTATTTGATTGGTTCTATATCCACAAAGCGCTTAAGGATTGCGGGCTTACGCCCGCTTTCTGGATAAAAGGGTTGGATACGGTTTCCTTGGCATGGCTCGCGCTCCGTAATAACCCCAAAATCAAAACATTGAGTTTTCCGGAATTAATGAGAAATTTTGATATAGACCCCGGGAAGCTCCATTCGGCAATGGATGATGCGAGAAATACCTACAAAGTTTTTTTGAAAATAATGGGGAAATAAGATGGTTGCTAAAAAATACTACGCTTATCTTATTCCCGGGAGCGGGGATAAGGGCATAACCGAAAACTGGAAAGATTGCGAGAAAAAAGTGAAAGGCGTGGAGAATGCCCGTTTTAAAAGTTTTAAGGCCAAAAAAGACGCCGAGGAATGGCTGAAGCAAGGCGCGGATTATGAATTTAAGAAAACGCAAATACCCGGTGTTTATTTTGACGCGGGCACGGGCAGGGGAAACGGAGTGGAAGTGAGC
>JAPLZW010000104.1 GCA_026394835.1 Candidatus Wolfebacteria bacterium | reverse complement strand
CCGATGCCCTTTCGGGCATACCATTTTTCGAGAATGGCCCATTCAACCACTCTGGCACGTCTCCTTGGTGCCCTCGGGAAGAATCGGACTCCCATTTTGTCCTTAGGACGGACCTGTTCTATCCATTGAACTACAAGGGCTTTAGCTCAGTTTTCAGCTTATAGTTTTTAGCTCTTGGTTGCAAGTTTTACGTTATTTAAGTAAGATAATTTAAGTTTGGGCCTATAGTAAAATGGTATTACGCGTCCATGGCATGGATGAGGTTGGGGTTCGATTCCCCATAGGTCCACTGAATTTGATGGCCTATAGTTCAGTGGTACCTGCCTGCCGGCAGGCAGGGAACACCTCATTTGTCCCGATTTATTATTATGCTTATAATAAATTGAGGATCCCCGATAAATCTTGGTGGGCCCGTAGTTCAGTGGTAGAATGCCTCATTTGCAATGAGGAGATCAGCGGTTCGATCCCGCTCGGGTCCACATTGGCCCACCAAGATTTATCGGGATAATGAGGAGGCGCGAGTCCTCCGCCAGCGGGCGGATAGGGATTCTCGCTTGGTCCACAGGGAGGGTTCGCATAGTGGTCTATTGCGGCGCACTTGAAATGCGCTTGGGGAGCGATCCCCTCACAGGTTCAAATCCTGTACCCTCCGCAATTCAGGATTTCGCAAGTGGAAAACAGATGCCTCGCGGCGCGAGACGCGCCGCTCGCATAGGATTTGAAAGGGCTTTTTGGGCAAGAAGGAAAAGGATTTATCAATGAAGGGCAAAAGAAATTTTTCATAACTATTAATTAAATAATCCTTTCGTGTTAAGGTGACGATAGTGAACCTTGACAACAACCAACCAAGAAGGGAGCTAAACATTATGGCTAAGAAATTAAGCATTGTCGTGTCTGGATCGTTCAGCCGTTCTTTTGAGGGCATAAGTGAGACGGTGAGGATATTTGAGTCATTGGATGTGGAAGTCCTTTCGCCCAAGGCGTCGAAAGTGATCAATCCTGGTGAGGAGTTCGCTGTTCTTGAAACGGATGACACTAGCGACCCGCAGGCCCTAGAACAGCGACACCTTGACGCTATCACTGCCGCGGACGCGTTGTACCTGTACGATCCCGAGGGGTATATCGGCGACTCATCGAAGATGGAGCTTGGGTGGGCAGTTGCGCTCGGCAAACCTGTTTTCTGCAAGGAACTGGTGGCTGATTCCACCCTCAAGTTCTTCTGTGGTAGTGTTGCCACACCGGAACAGGTGAAGAACGCACTCGACAGTCGCTCATCCCTCGAGTCCATCAACGAACGCTCCTCGGTGGCCGCTCTCCAACGCTACATCCATGACATGGTGGTGCGTCGCGGATTCGACAAGGAAACGCCGCGAGATGCGTTCTTGCTGTTCGTCGAGGAAGTTGGTGAGCTTGCCAAAGCAATGCGCAAATATCTTGGCCTCAAGACGGATCAAGACAAGCAGGAAAGATACACCAAGCTCGAGAGCGAGTTGGCGGATGTGTTTATCTACCTGCTTGATCTCGCAAACCTGCTCGAAATTTCTCTTTTCCACGCTCTTCACGAGAAAGAACAGGAAAACGAGAAGAGGTCTTGGAGTTAATCGACCACATGGGGTGTTGGAAAATTTTCCAACACCCCATCTTTATTTGAATTTGAAAGAACGAGAATTTGCCGCCAAAGAAAAACTTGAAATTGTTAATGTGCGGCGGAGCCGCTCCAGATTTTATTCACCCCCACGAGGTGAGCCACGCTCTGCGCGGCGGGGGGCGTGGGGGGGGGAGCCGCAAATAAAATTGATTAACGATATTTCTTTTATATTTTTTCTTTTCCTCCACCAGTCGTAAACGACGTTGGTGGCTATTTTATAGAGCCAGGCGCGGAAATTATTTTCCGGGTCAATGCGCGAAATGTTCGCATAAAGATGGATGAAAGTTTCCTGGGCCAGGTCTTCCGCATCCTCCCTTTTTTTCACCAGCCGATAGACATAATTTAATATCCGAATATTCCTTAATGCCGTCCCATAACTATTAATACGCGGACTCTTGCCGTAAAGTTTTCCCCCACACCTATTTGAGATAAATTCCAAAACGAAGCGGTTGCGTGCCTAAGAGAATATTTAGTATTTCAATCAATACTGGCTTTGCGACAATATTTGGCTTGGAATTACGAGCTTCGTTATCTCAATTAGGTGTGGGGGTTTTCCCCGAGCTCTGGACGGCTTTCTTCGTAAGGTTTAATATGGAAGATATGAACATTAAGGAATATTCGGATATTAAATTTTCGGATTCGGCGATGTCGGCGGAGAACGCGAATGTAAGGCATAAGCGGAGTTTTACGCCGCTTGAAAGATTCGCGGTTTGGATAACGGATAAGGTCGGGACTATGGGCTTTTTCTTCATTATTTTGGGCTGGACTATTTTGTGGCTTGGCTGGAATACCATAGTGTCTGATGACTTGAAGTTTGATTCGTTCCCGGCATTCGTGCTTTGGCTTTTTATTTCCAATATGATCCAGCTTTTTCTTTTGCCGCTCATTATGATCGGGCAAAATCTTCAAGGCAGGCATGCGGAATTCCGGGCCGAAAGCGATTTTGAAATTAACCAGAAATCGGAAAAAGAAATAGAAACCATTCTTTTTAAACTTGAGAAGCAGGAAGAATTGGAATTGAAAATTCTCCGCCATTTGGAGGAGTTGAAACCGAAGAAGAAGGCGAGGAGTTAGTAGATAGGATTTAGTAGCTAGTATTTGGTATTAATTTAGTTAATAACTAGATACCAACAACTAAATACTAATAACTTCGCTCACGCTTTCGCCGCGACAAGCGCCAAAATTTTTTTCGCGCCGGCTTTCTTTAAAACCTTCGCGGCTTCGTCCATTGTGGCGCCGGAAGTGAAGACGTCGTCTATGAGCAATATATTTTTCCCGATGATAATATCCGGAGGGCCAACCTCAAAACAGCCGGAGATATTCACGAATCTTTTTTCGTATTCGGTTATTTTAGCTTGAGGCTTGTTGTTCTTTGTTCTTTTTAAAACCGCGCAAACCGGAATATCAAAAACGCGTCCGAGATTCTCCGCGAGGAGCGCAGATTGGTTGAATCCTCGTTCTCTTTCTCTTTTTTTGTGAAGCGGTATCGGAACCAGGATAAATTCCCGGACATTAAAATTTCCAAGAGAAGAGATTTCTTTGAGGTATTTAGCCATTATTTCCGAAAGGATGCCGGCGGCGGCTTTGATATTTTTATATTTTAGCCGGTAGATAAGGTTTTTGATAACCTCATTATCGTAATTTCCCGCGGCTCCTAAAATATAATGGCAGTCCGGATGGCAGATTTTTTTATTTTCCGGAAGTCTTGCCCGGCATCTCGCGCAAAATAAGGAATTATTGGCCAAAACGGCAGATTCGCATTTTTCGCAGATTATTTTCCCGGACCCGTTATTTTTAAGCTGTTCAAGATACTTTCCGCAACTAAGACAGACGGGAGGGAAGAGTATCTCCAAAGTCAGATTTTTGAGTTTGATAAAGAATTTATTCACGGTTATAATATTATAACAAAAGCATAATATCTAATAAAATGTCTAATTTCAAATTTCTAACAACTAAAGACTTTTTCATTGGACATTCGGCTTTTGGATTTTTATTAGAAATTAAGATTTTGGAATTAGATATTTTAAACTTATGATATTTGATTCTTTAAAGTCATTTCTCGGCGCCGGAACTTATCTCGGAGTCGATATCGGCACCACCTCCATTAAAATAGCGGAACTTACGAGAATCGGCGGCGGCCCAAAACTTACCAACTATGGGATATTGGATACTTACGGGCACCTTACGAGGCTGAATAACGCGATTCAAACGAGTTCTCTGAAGATTGCCGCGAGAGAAACCGCCGAGATGGTTGAAACCTTGGTGAAGAAGGGAAATTTCAAAACCAGGGACGCCATTGTGTCCGTGCCGGCTTTTTCTTCGTTCACTATTTTTTTTGATTTGCCCGCGATGTCAAATGAAGAAACGGCAAAAGTCCTGCAATATCAGATTCCCCAATATATCCCGATGCCCATAGAGGAAGCCAGCATTGATTGGATGAAAGTGGGAGAGAAGGATAACGAAAAAGGTTTTACCGACCAGCAGATAGTGGTGGTGGCGATTCCCAAAGAGATAGTATCGCTTCGGCCTGACAAGGGCTTTGGCCTCCGATTTGCAATCTCCCGCGATAATAGCGGATGTCGGAAGCCGTTCAACGAATATCATTGTTGCCGACAAAGGGCTGTTAAGACATAGCATTCAAACCGATTACGCCGGTTCGTCCTTGACTCAAGCTATTGCAAACGGCTTGGGGATAGAGGTGAAACGGGCGGAGGAGATAAAAAAACAGAAAGGAATTCTGACCGGGTCCGCGGAATACGAGTTATCAACATTAACTCTGCCGTTTTTGGATGTTATACTTAATGAAGTAAAGCGGGTCAGGTCGGATTATGAAAAGAGCCACGGTTTAGTCGTGGAGAAGTTTATCTTGGCGGGAGGCGGAGCCAACTTGCTCGGTTTTGAAGATTACGCGCGTGAACAGCTTGGCCTGCCGGTTTCTTTAGCCAATCCTTTTTCTTCGGTCGGCTATCTGCCGGAAATTCAATCAATGGCTAAGGAGCTTGGTCCGGTTCTTTCGACCGCTATCGGGCTGGGGCTTAAAGAATTCGTTCAGTAATCCGATAAAAATATCAATGGAGGCGAAATCAATTCTCGAACAACAATTGCAGCGCAGCGCGGATGTCAGGGGAACATGGCCGTGGAAACTTTTACTTTTCTCCGTGATTCTTTTCGGAATGTCGGTTTTTATTTACTCGGGCATAGCTTTTGGATACCAGGGATATCTCGATAAGCAGCTGGGAGGATTGAATGCCGAAATAAAAAATTACAGCACTCAGGCGGATTCAAGCGATACCAAGTCTTTGATTACTTTTTATTCACAGCTTGTGAATATCCAGAGTCTTTTGCAAAATCATCCGATGCCTTCCAAAGTTTTCAGCTTTTTGGAGAGCCACGCCGATCAGAATATTTACTTTATGAATTCGGTTTTAAGCGTTCCCGACAGGACATTGCGTCTTGATGGCCGGGCGCTGGAATATGATTCTTTGATAAGAGAGCTTGAAATTTTAAAGAATGCTCCGGAAATAAGAACGCTTACCCTGAGCGATTCAAGAACCGATTCGAACGGCAACGTCCAATTTACGATGCTTCTGTCTTTTAACCCCGGATTTTATTCTTCAAAGTAATAAATTTTTATGAAAGCTTCAGCAAGGAGAATTTTAAGCATGTTGATAAGTATGATGTTTATTACGGCATCCTTTTTGGTTTTGACCTACATGATCCAGCCGGCCTATAACAATATTACCGATACGCGTTCGCAAATCACTTCCAAAACCGAGCTTCGTGATTCTTACAAAAATTCTCTTGACCAGGTGGCGAAATTGAAAAAAGATTATCAGAATATTCTTCAATCCCAGCAATCAATTTCCTCGATTTTGCCCGAAAAAGAAGATATTGCCCAGTCGGTCAATCAGGTTGTGGGGCTCGCTAAGGCCAATAGCCTTAAGGCAGAGGTTTTGTCTCTCGACAGGCTGGCTGTGAGGCCCTCGGTTCAGAAAAATTTCGCAAGGGGCATAGGGACCACAAGAATCAATTTTAAAATTTCCGGAGCTTACGAAAACTTCCGCCCATTCATCGAGCAGATAGAAACGAACCTTAATTTGATGGATGTGAATAATTTAAAATTGGATCCGGTAGTTTCCGCGAAAACAGGGGATTACAATTTCACCTATACTTTGGTTATTGATAATTATTACCAAGCCGACTAACGGAAGAATTATGAATAAAGAATTAAGAATCACGAACTAAGAACTATGGCTATAATCATTGAAGAAGAAAAAAGAGGGACGAGCTGGTTTTTCCTGGCCATACTTTTGGCGGTGGCGGGGCTTTCCGCCGCGGCGGTTTATTACGCGTTTTTTTCGGAAACACCTCTCATCACCAGCGTTATGCCGTCGAATTTACAGACGATAAAAACCATTTCTTCGGACAAATTAAAACCGGACGATTTTTTGAACAATCCGGTTTTCAAATCTTTGAAGCAAACGATAAACCCGATAGACCAGCCCAGTCCGGTTGTGCGGCTTAATCCCTTCAAACCTTTGAGCGTCCAATCAGATGGAAAATAATATTTTACTCAAGGAACTTTTAAATGACGGAGTTCTAACCGCCGATCTGGCCAAAAAAACTCTCCAAGAAGCTTCGGTTTCAAGAAAAGATGCGGAGGATTTGCTTTACGAGCGCCGTTTGGCGGATGAAGCGGCTGTCGCCAAAACCAAAAGCCGCGTACTCAAAGTTCCCTACAAAGAAGTTAAGGCGGAAGAGCTGAAAGATGAAGTCCTGAAAGTAGTTCCCGAAGAAAGCGTTAAAAATTATAAAATAATTCCGATAAGCAAAACGCCGGATCTTCTCGTGGCGGGCATGGTGAATCCCGATGATCCCAAAGCGCAGGATGCCCTGAAATTCATCGCCAAACAGCTTCGGGTCAACCTCGGGGTTTATTTAATAAATAATCGCGACTGGGAATCGGTTTTAAGGAAGTATTCTTCTTATCGCGGAGATGTCGAGAATGCCCTGAAATCCCTTAATTTCAAGGGCAAAAATTTGGGCGGAGGGCAGAGAATAATAAAATTAGAAGAGGAAACCGGCGTTTCCGAAGACGCGCCGATTATAAAAATCGTGGCTTCGACTCTTAAAGAGGCTGTTTATCAAAAAGCTTCTGATGTCCACATAGAACCCCAAAGGAATGAAGTGAGGATTCGTTTCAGGATTGACGGCGACCTCGAAAAAGTCGCGAGTTTGCCCGTAGAACTCCATCAGCCGATTGTTTCGCGCGTGAAAGTTATGGCGAATCTAAAACTTGACGAAACAAGGGTTCCTCAGGATGGCCGTTTCCGCACCGTGCTTCTGGGCCGGGATATAGATTTCCGTGTAGCGACTTTTCCCACTTCAACGGGAGAAAAAGTCGCCATCAGGGTTTTGGATCCGACTATCGGATTAAAAGGCATGGAAGCTCTGGGGCTTGAGGAAAGAAGCATGAAGATAATAAGGGAGGGAATTGAAAGGCCGTACGGCATGGTTCTTATAACCGGTCCTACGGGTTCCGGGAAAAGCACAACGCTTTACGCCCTGATGCAGATTTTAAATAAGGATAACGTAAATATAGTGAGCCTCGAAGATCCGGTTGAGTACTATATGGATGGGTTGAACCAGTCTCAGGTCAGGCCGGAAATCAATTATGATTTTGCGTCTGGCTTGCGGCAGATTCTCCGCCAGGACCCGGACATTATAATGGTGGGCGAAATTCGCGATGAGGAAACCGCCGGGCTCGCGGTGCACGCGGCTTTGACCGGGCACGTCGTGCTTTCAACCCTTCACACCAATAATTCTTTGGGTGTTATCCCAAGATTGATAGACATGAAAGTTGACGCTTTTCTTTTGCCTTCGGCCTTGAACCTGATGATCGCCCAGCGTTTGATTTCCAGGCTTTGCGACAATTGCAAGAAATCCGAAGTCGCTCCCCCCGAAGTCCAGGGAATTATTAAAAAAAACTTGGCGGCTCTTCCCAAAGAAATTTTGGAAGGATTAAAAACAAAGATTAAAAATATAGACGGACCGTACGAAACATATCACGCGCCGGGATGCGAGGCTTGCAAGGGAAAGGGGATAATCGGCCGGGTGGCTTTATTTGAGGTTCTCTCCATGACCAGAGAACTTCAAGAAGTGATATCTTCCGGCGCGAATGAGCATAAAATTTTGGAAGAAGCAAAAAGGCAGGGTATGGTTGATTTGAGGCAGGATGGAATATTGAAAGCCCTGGAGGGGCTGGTTTCCATAGAGGAGGTTGTGAGGGAGACTACGGAAATTTATTGATTGCGGGATATTTGGTATAATAAACTTAAAGAATAATTAATTTTTTAAAAACATGCCTGAAAAAGAAAAATTAAACGAACTTCTGCTCGCGACCGCGCAACAAAACGCTTCGGACCTTCATTTGGCTGTCGGAAAGTATCCGATGCTTCGGATAGACGGCAATCTTATTCCTCTTCAAAATCAGCCGCTTTTAACTCCCGAAATAACCGAAGGATTGGTGATGGCTCTTATTCCGGATGGCCTTAAGGAAGAATTCAGGAAAGAGAAGGAGTTCGATTTTTCTTACTCTTATGAAGATAAGGCAAGGTTCAGGGTGAATGTTTTTTATCAGCGCGGTTATATGGCGGCGGCTTTGAGGCTTATTCCGGCTCAGATTAAATCAATAGAAGAGCTGGCGCTTCCTCCCATTCTTCACGATTTGGCGAAACTTTCCCAAGGATTTGTTTTGATGGTGGGGCCGGCCGGACACGGAAAATCAACCACCCTGGCGGCGATTTTGGACGAGATAAACCACAAAAGGACAGACCACATTATCACAATAGAAGACCCGATTGAATATATGTTCACGCAGGACAAATGTATTATTTCCCAAAGAGAAGTAAGGACAGACACGAATGATTTTCACAATGCTTTAAAATCTATTCTCCGCCAGGACCCGGACGTCATTATGATTGGTGAAATGCGCGACGCGGAATCAATTGCGACGGCGATGACTTCTGCCGAAACCGGTCATTTGGTTTTTGCCACACTTCATACGAATTCCGCTTCCCAAACCATTGACCGCATCATAGACAGCTTTCCGGCAGAACAACAAGGGCAGATTTCCTCGCAGCTCTCCGCGACTCTCGTCGGCATTATTTCCGAAAGGCTGATTCCGAGAGTTGACGGCGGCCGCGTTCCGGCCTGCGAAATTATGGTTACGAATGCCGCCATAAGGAATCTGATCAGGGAAAGGAAATCATATCAGATTGATTTAGTCATTGAAACCAGCATGCAGGAAGGAATGATGACGTTAAACAGGTCGCTCGCGGAACTTGTGAAGGCCAAGGCGGTTTCTCTGGAAAATGCCGAATTGTATTCTCTTAACCCGTCGGAATTAAGGATACTTTTAGAGCGAGGGTAGAAAACGGTAAGTAAGTAAATATGAAGTACAAATACACCGCTAAAACTCAAGATGGCGAACTGCAGGCCGGTTTTATCGAGTCCGGAAGCAAGGATGGCGCTGTTGCCATTCTAAGGGGGCATAATCTTTTTATCCTGACTATCGAGGGAGCGGAAAGGAGCCATTGGTACGATAAGATATTCAATTTTTTGTCCAGAGTGAAAATAAACGACCTGATGCTTTTTACCAGGCAATTTTCAATTCTTTTGGAATCCAAAGTTTCGATAGGCGACAGCCTTCGCAATCTGGAGAAACAAACCAAGAATGCCCTTCTTAAGGAGGCCATTAAGGAAGTTTCGGATGATGTTGATTCCGGCTTGGCGTTGTCCCAAGCATTGGAAAAAAGAGGGGATATTTTCTCCGATTTTTACGTGAATATGATAAGGCCGGCGGAAATTACGGGCAGAATGGACGAGGCGATGTTGTTTCTCGCGGATTATATCGAAAAAGAAAGCGCCTGGATTTCAAAAATCAGGAATGCCATGATTTATCCTTTTGTCGTCATCTTTTTGTTTTTGATTGTGGCCGGAGTTTTGCTTGTGGCGGTCTTCCCGCAAATCGGTCCGGTTTTTATTGATGCCGGAGTCCAGCTGCCTTTAATTACGAGAATATTCCTCGGCGCCGGAGATTTTATCTTGAAATGGTGGTTTGCCCTTCTGGTGGGGCTTATCCTTTTCGCGATAATGATAGTTGATTATATGAGGAGTGAAGAGGGCCGGCTCGTGGCCAATGAATTAAAAATAAGATTGCCGATTGTCGGAAATCTTTATCGGAAAATTTACGTGGCGCGTTTTGCGGAAGCGGTCAGCGTTTTGATAAAAGGAGGGGTGCCTTTGACCCAAGCGATTGAAATTTCCGGACGTTCCATCCAGAATGCCATTTATTCGGAAGTTCTCCATGAAATCGCCGAGGGCGTAAAAAGAGGAGAATTATTTTCGGCTCTCTTGTATCAGTACGATAATTATTTCCCTTCTCTCGTGGGGCAATTGGTTTCAATCGGTGAAGGCGCAGGCAGGATTGACGAGGTTTTAAGCCGCATAAACGTTCTTTATACGCGGGAAGTAAACAACCTTCTTGACAACCTCGTGGAGCTGATTCAGCCGCTATTGATTACCGTTATCGGAGTTTTTATCGGGCTTCTGTTTGCAAGTATTCTCCTTCCGATTTATAATTTAGCTAAGGCTTTTTAAACAATTATATGTGGAATAAAAAAATAAATATCAAAAGAATCTCCAGCCGGGGTTTCACGCTTATAGAAATTTTGGTGGTCGTGGCTATCATCGCGGTTTTGGCGTCTATCGTCATTGTCGGACTTTCCGGATTCAGGAGCCGTGGCAGAGATGCGAGGCGGGTTAGCGACTTGAGGACAGTCCAGAATGTTTTGGAGCTTTATTACGCAAAAAATAGGACGTATCCGTCATTGGGATCGACTCCCGCGTGGAGCGATATTGTTACCGCTTTGGCAGGGCCCGGAGCCGGTTTGGGAGTTTCCAATATCCCGAGCGACCCATTACCGGGAAAAGCTTACGGCTATTGTTCTTATGGCAGCGACCAGCATTACGTTTTGGAGGCCACCCTGGAGCAGGTTGATGCTCAAGTCGGAAGGGATAGCTATAAAGGCGTGGATTGCAGTCCGGGCGGCGTAAGCTGTTCAAGCGGCGAATTAGTTTATTGTATTCAGTTTTAATGGTATTCTGCCGGGTAATAATTGGGCCAGTCAATCGGGCGAATTCCGGCGACTGGCTTAAATTTTTTAAGAAATGATTTATTTGATACTTTTCATCCTTGGGCTCTCGGCCGGCAGTTTTATCAATGTCGTTTCTTTGCGCTATCGTCCCGGAGAAAAAGTTTTGAGCCAAAGGACTATCGGCGGCCGTTCGCGCTGTTCCCATTGCGGAAAAACCCTTTCGTGGTACGAGCTTGTGCCGCTTTTAAGTTTTATTGTCCAGCGCGGACGGTGCCGGTCGTGCGGCAAACAATTATCTTTTCAATACCCTGTTGTTGAAATGCTCGCGGGGCTGATTTTCGTTTTTGTGCCGTGGCGATTGTTAAATTTCCAATTTTCAATTCTCAATTTTCAATTAATTAATCAATTATCCGATTATCAGCTATTAACTGCCGTTATCTGGATAATTGTTTTCCTTCTATTCCTTCTGCTTTCGGTTGTGGATTTAAGGAAATTCGTTATCCCGGACTCGGTGAATTTTCTCTTGGGATTCTTGGGGCTGGTTCTCTTCGGCCTGACTTATTTCTTTAATGAATTTGATTTTTATTCAAGCCAATTTTTCGGGCACTACGCGTTCCTCTTGGGTTTTCGGGAAAATATTTTCGTAAATTATTTTGCGGGTTTCCTTTTCGGATTGCTGTTCTTCGGGGCGATAATATTTTTGAGCCGGGGCAAAGCAATGGGTTTGGGAGATTTGAAATTAGCCGCGGCTTTGGGAATTTTATTCGGCTGGCCGGAAGCTCTTATTATAATTGCCCTGTCTTTTGTCTTGGGAGCCATCATCAGCCTTTCTCTTATGGCAATCGGCCGAAAAACAATGAAAGATATGGTGCCCTTCGGGCCGTTTCTCGTTCTCGGTTCGTCCTTGGTTTTCTTTTTTGGCTTTCCGTTATTTGACGCCTATTTCAATTTTTTGAATAAAATCATTTAATCCTGGTTCATGAAAGGATTCACCCTTGTTGAAATGCTTATAGTCGTCGCGATTACGGCGATGCTTTCGTCTCTTCTTATTGTTTATAATCGCACCGGAGAGTATCAAATAGTCCTTTTCAGGGAGCAGTCAAAATTGGCAAGCGCGGTTTTCAGGGCGAAAACTTTGAGTGTCGCGACCTTCGGCAAGAGCGAGTCTCCTTGCGGATACGGAGTCCATCTTGATCCCGGAGGAAGTTATTTTATTTACAGGGTTTTTCCCCTGGCGGGAGAAGATTGTTTTTCCCCTTCCATGTCCAAGAAATATGTTGACGGGGCAAGCGACAAGTTCGAATCGGATTTTTTCCTGCCTTCCACCATTAGCTTTGTGGACCTTGATGTCTCGGATATATTTTTTATGCCGCCCAATCCGGACACCTATATTTTTAACGCTTCCGGCGGAGACGCAAGAATAGTTCTGGCGATAACTCAAACGGGTAATTCTTCGGCGGTTGTCGTAACTCCGGCCGGACAAATAACCGCGCAATAATAATTTAAAATGACTGTAATTTTCCGCAAAAAAGAAAAAGGGCAGATATTGATTGAATCAATGATAGCCATCGGTATCATAACTTTCGGGATTATGGGAGTTTTTACGCTCCTTTCCCAATCCTTGAGCTTGAATCGAGTCGTATCCGACCAATTTACGGCATCATTTCTGGCATCGGAAGGGATAGAAGTCACTAAAAATCTTATAGACGGGAATACTCTCCAGGGGCTTGCTTGGAATCATAGCTTTACGACAGACAGCTGTTACGAGGTTGATTATCAATCTGTCTACATAGACGTGAAACCGGTGGATTGCTCAAATTCCGTCGCTTCGGGCGATTTTATAAAATACGATGCTCCGACAGGCAGATATGGTTATGACGCGGGAACACCGACTTCTTTCCGAAGAAAAATACATATTACCCCTGTCGGCAGCGACCAAATTCAGGTTAATTCCATAGTCAACTGGACGACCAGGGGGAACGCCAGCTTTTCTTTAAATTTGGAAGACCGTTTTTATAATTGGAGGCCATAAATCATGAAATTTTCAATTTTCAATTTTCAATTTCCAAAGGCGGAAAAATCAAAATCCAGTCAGGGATTTACGCTGATAGAACTTTTGGTGGCGATGACTCTTTTCGCGGTCCTTATTTCAATCGCGGCCGGCAGTTTTGTGAGGGCTATAAGAACCCAGCGGGCGATAGTCGCCCTTATGGAAGCGAATGACAATATGAATTCCGCTCTGGAGCAGATGTCCCGTGAATTGCGCGTCGGGAGCGAATTCAAAGATTTTTCCGGGGGCTTCGGGGTGGCATTTAAAAATGCCGCGGACAAAGACGTGGTTTATTATATTGAAGATAGCGCCGTAAAGCGCCGGGTTGGAAATTCTAGCGGAGAAAAGATTACAGCCGACAGCATTGAAGTCAAGAGGCTGTCCGTTTCCCTTTGCGGGAAAGGAGTCAATGGCTCGGATGTAAAATGTTATGGCGGAAGCAGCGATTATCCTCCCCGGATAACGATAGATTTGTCGGTTGCGCCCAGAAATACTTATTTCGAGAATTTTTCTTTTGATATTCAAACAACTGTCAGCGCGAGAAACTTTTAAGATGGCTAAAAACTATAAACTAAAAACTAAAAACTGCGAACGTGGCCAAGTCTTATTAATGACTGTTTTGGTTTTGGGGGGCGTGATGGTCGCGGCTTCCACCATCGCCGGCTATCTTATGCTTCTTCGGATAAGGCAATCAACGGACTCGGCAAGTTCGGCTGTGGCTATCGCGGCCGCGGATGCCGGAATTGAGTGGGACTTGTATCAAAGGACGAAAGACAGCGCCAGACCGGAGTTGGACAGGTATTACCCGAATTCACCCTCGCTCACGAACGGCGCGAACTTGGAGGTATACAGTTCTCCCACATCCACCAAATCAATCGGAAAGTACTCCAACACTTTTAGGGCTTTTGAGGTGACTTTTGGTCCTTAATTTCTCGTGTATAATTAAGGCGAGATGACTGAGGAACAAGCCAAAAAACGCATTGAACATCTTAAAAAATATGTAAGCCGCGAACGCTATATGCGCGCGGTTTTAAATCAGGAAGAAATTTCCGAGTCGGCTTTGGACACGCTGAAGAAAGAACTGTTTGATTTGGAAGAAAAATTTCCGGAGTTTATAACTTCCGATTCTCCGACGCAAGTCATAGCCGGGAAGCCATCAAAGGGTTTTAAAAAAGTCCGCCATGGCGAACGGATGATTTCTTTTAATGACGCTTTTTCCGAAGCCGACATGAGAGCGTGGTTTTCGCGCCTCGAAAATTATTTGAGTTATAAATTGAATCCCGAGAGGGAACCTCTTTATTATTGCGAGCTTAAAATAGACGGATTGGCGATTGAACTTATTTACGAGAAAGGAATTTTGGTTTTGGGTTCGACAAGGGGTGATGGAATGATTGGGGAAGATGTTACGCAGAATCTTAGAACCGTAGAAGCGATTCCGTTGAATCTGAATCATGAAGCGAAAATAAAATTACCGGAAAAATTAATTGTGAGGGGCGAAATCTTCATTACCAAAAATGAATTGGAAAGAGTGAATAAAGAACAAGATAAAAAAGGCGGAAAACTTTTCGCTAATCCGCGGAATCTGGTCGCCGGCTCCATAAGGCAGCTTGACTCCAAAGTGGCCGCGAGCCGCAAGATGGATTCTTTTATTTATGAAATAGTTTTGCCGGCATCGGAGTTCGCAAAGCAGGGGATAAAGACTCACGAAGAAAAACATAAACTGCTTAAAGATTACGGCTTCAAAATTAATCCCTATAATCGTCCGGAAAGAAACATGGAAGAAGTTTTTGAATTCAGAAATTATTGGGAAAGGCACAGGGACGGATTGCCTTATGAAATTGACGGTATTGTGGTAATCGCCAATAATAACCGCGTTTTTGAAGATGGAGGAATAATAGGCAAAGCGCCCAGGGCGGCAATCGCTTATAAGTTTTCTCCCAAAGAAGCGACAACCATTGTGGAAGACGTAAGGATCCAAATCGGCCGTACAGGGACACTAACGCCGGTTGCGATTTTGAAGCCGGTCCAAGTAGGCGGCATCACGATTACCCACGCCACGTTGCACAACTTTGATCAAATTCAAAGGCTCGGATTGAAAATCGGAGACACGGTCATCGTAAGCCGGGCGGGAGACGTTATTCCGCAAATCAGCAAGGTTTTGAAAGAATTTCGAACGGGAAGGGAAAAAGAAATAAGCATCCCGACCCATTGCCCGATTGATAACTCTAAAATAATTAAAGAGGGCGCGATTTACCGGTGTTCTAATCCGGACTGCGGAGCAAGAAACAGGGAGGGGCTTCAGCACTTTGTTTCGCGGCAAGCTTTTGATTTAAGGGGTCTGGGGCCAAAAATAATAGATCGGTTTCTGGATGAAGGGCTTATAAGCGATGCGGCCGATATTTTTGAATTGAAAGCCGGTGATATTCTGGCGCTTGAACGTTTCGGGGAGAAATCGGCAGACAACATAATCAAGGAAATTGAATCCAAGAAGATAATATCTTTGCCGCGATTTATATATTCTCTGGGCATTCTTCACGTGGGAGAGGAAACCGCCGCGCTTTTAGCGCGGAATTTCCAATTCCCAATTTATAATTTCCAAATAAAAATCGGAGATTTTATAAAAGTATTCCAAAATGTTTCTTTAGAAGAATTACGGAGGATTCCGGATGTTGGCCCAAAAGTAGCGCAAAGTATTTATGATTGGTTCCGTAATGAGAAAAACAAGAAATTTTTGGAGAAGATGGAGGGGGCCGGGATAAAGATAGAGCAGCCAAAACTCAAGGCTCGAGGCTCAAAACTCAGGGCTAAAGTTTTCGTTTTGACCGGCACGCTTGAGTCCATGAGCCGGGATGAAGTTAAAGAAAGAATTCGCGGATTGGGCGGGGATATTTCCGAATCGGTAAGCCAAAAAACCGATTACCTGGTTGCGGGCAATGAGCCCGGCTCTAAATTGGAAAAAGCCAAAAAATTGGGAATAAAAATTTTAACCGAAAAAGATTTTTCCGGCCTTATAAAATAAGAATTTGATAAAACCCCGTTTTTGGTGCTATTATATTAAAGAAATGATCCGCGAAACTTATAGATTTTTCGACAAGTTGGAAGATAAAATCAGGGCGATTTTAAGCCGCAGGCCGGTGATTTACACTCTGATAGGGGCTTTTGCTATCGTGCTTTTTTGGCGCGGAGTTTGGGGAGCGGCGGACTTGGCAAGCGAGTGGTTTGGGATAACGCCTCTATGGTCAAACATTCTTTCTATAATTATTAGCGTTGTTGTGCTTCTTATGACCGGACTTTTTGTGTCTTTTTTTATCGGAGAAAGGATATTGATTTCCGGGTTGAAGCAAGAAAAAAAGATATTCGATAAAACCGAAGAAGAATTGAAAACCGAAAGACAAAGAAATTGAGGAACTGAGAAATAAGACATAAGAGTTAAGATGGGGGAATTAAACAAGAAAACATTGGAATATCTGGCCGGCCTGGGAAAACTGGATATCAAAAAAGGAACAGAAGAAAAACTCCTCCACGATTTGGGCGAAATACTTTCTCGTTTTGAGGAGCTAAAAGAAGTGGATACCGAGAATGTTGAATCTATGGCCGGAGGCGTTACGGGAATAAATGTTTTTCGGGATGATGAATCCGTAAAAATCAATAATCGCGGAAAAACCAAGGCGCGGATTACGGATGCGTTTCCGGAAAAACAGGACGGACTTTTAAAAGTGCCGGCGATTTTTGAATAATATGGAAATATCCGATTTGACGATAGAAAAATTTCATGAAGGGCTGGTGAGGAAGGAATTTTCCGCTTTCGAAATAACGGAAAAATTTTTTGGCCATATTGAAGAAATGGACGGAAAGATTAACGCTTTTCTAAGAATCACGAAAGACTTGGCATTATCAGAGGCCAGCCGTATTGATGTGGAATTGGCCGAAGGAAAAGATTTGGGGCTTTTAGCCGGTGTGCCGATTGCCCTGAAAGACAATATGATGGTAGAGGGCGAGGTGACGACCGCGGCGTCAAAAATTCTTGAAAGTTATAGGGCAAGCTATGACGCTACCGTAGTATCTAAACTTAAAGAAGCCGGCGCGGTTATTCTGGGGAAAACCAATTTGGATGAATTTGCCATGGGTTCTTCAACGGAAAATTCGGGCTTTAAAACCACTAAGAATCCTTACGATACGGACCGGGTGCCCGGAGGTTCTTCCGGCGGTTCAGCCGCGGCGGTGGCATCGGGGATGGCTCTTGCGGCATTGGGTTCGGATACCGGCGGTTCCATAAGGCAACCGGCGGGGTTTTGCGGGGTTGCGGGCCTAAAACCGACTTATGGCGCGGTTTCAAGGTATGGCTTAATAGCTATGGCATCAAGCCTTGACCAAATCGGTTCTTTTGGGAAAACAGTCCGCGATGCGGCGATTTTATTCAAAGAAATCGCGGGCAGAGACGAGATGGATTCGACGAGCATCTCTTTGCCCCAAGGATACGGAGATGAAATTTTAAATCCTAAACTCGAAGACATCAAAAAACTGAAAATAGGGATTCCCAAGGAATATTTTATAGATGGTTTATCTTCGGAGGTTAAAAAAGCGATTGACTTGGCGATGGCGAAACTTAAATCTTTAGGATTGGAAATTAAGGAAATCAGTTTGCCTCATACAAAATATGCGCTATCGGCTTATTACATTATTATGCCCGCGGAGGTGAGCGCGAACCTCGCGCGGTTTGATGGAATCCGTTATTCGCGGATTGAGGAGGGCGTAAAGAGCGAACGGACGGCTTTATGGGATATTTATTTCAACCAAAAAGGCAGGGGATTCGGTTCAGAAACGCAGAGAAGGATAATCCTGGGGAATTTCGTTTTGTCTTCCGGATATTACGACGCGTATTATTCTAAGGCGCAAAAAGTCCGTCATCTGATAAAGCAGGATTTTGAGAGTGTTTTCAATCCGTCAGCCGGCGGGAATTGCCGGTGGGATTCCAGCTTATAGGCAAGCCATTCAGAGAGGGGGATATTTTGGGAATCGGACAGTTTTACGAGAAATTAGAAAATAATAATTAGTAAATAGAATATGCCGCAAATCATCGGCTCCATAGTCAATTTCGTCTCTGAGAATATTTTTTGGTTAAGGTTTTTTTCGGTTTTTGTCGCCGGAATTTTTATTTGGCTTACGGTTTCCATGAATATTAAAATCGGTTTAACCAGGGAAAAATACACCCATTGGCTGGATGTTTTGAGCGGCGAGAATATTTCCAAAAAGAGGGCGGTTAAAGCCTGGAAACAAGTTAAGAAACGATTAATCGTCGGCGGCGACACCAATTTAAAACTCGCTATTTTGGAGTGCGACCGGGTTTTGTCGGAAATCCTGAAAGCGTCGGCTTTCCCCGGGAATAATCTGGATGAACGTCTCAAAAATATAAACGAAAGCCAGATTGCCTGTATTGAAGAGTTGCGGCAAGTCCACAAAATCAGGAACCGGATCGTGGCCGAGCCGGATTTTATGCTGACAAAGGGAGAGGCCGAGATTGCCGTCAGCATCTATAAAAAAGCTTTTGTCGAGTTATTTCTTATCGAGGAAGAAGATTAAACGATTTTCAATTTGTGGAATTTTTTCTTTCCGACCTGGAGAGTAATCGTTCCGTTTTTGGATTGTTTTTCGGTTATTAGAGTCTCGAAATTCTCTATTTTTTCGTTGTTTAGGCGGGCGCCGCCTTGCTTGATAAGCCGGGTAGCTTCTCCTCCGGATTTGCAAAGCTTTGCTATAAGAAAAAGTTTAAAAACAGGAATTCCCCCCGAGAGTTCTTCCTTTTTTATGAGTGTCGTCGGCATAGCGCCGGAATCACGATTTCCTTTCTCGAAAATCGCTTGTGAAGCATCCATGGCTTTTCGGGCATCCTCCTCGCCGTGAACGATTTTTGTCGCCTCATAAGCCAGAACCTCTTTGGCTTGTTTTATCTTTTCTCCCTTGAGGCTGCCGAGTTTTTTCACTTCATCCATAGGCAGAAGCGTAAAAAGCGCCAGGAATTTTTTAACATCCTTGTCCTCGGTATTTATCCAGAATTGATAATATTCGTAAGCGGATGTGAGTTGCGGACTGAGGAACACGGCTCCGGATTCGGTCTTGCCCATTTTCTTTCCCGAAGCTGTCGTAAGCAAAGGAATAGTTATTCCATAAACTTCTTTATCTTCGATTCTTCTTATGAGTTCGATTCCCGCGATAATATTGCTCCACTGGTCTTTGCCTTCAAGCTGGACTTCGCAGCCGTATTTTTTGAAGAGATGCCAGAAGTCATAAGCTTGGAGAAGCTGATAATTAAATTCAAGAAAAGACAAGCCGGTTTTCAGCCTGTTTTTTATCCATTCAATGGTAAGCAGGCGGTTGACGCTGAAGTGGACTCCGAAATCGCGCAGGAATTCCAGATAATTGAGTTCTTTGAGCCAGTCGCCGTTATTGACCACAATTACCTCCCTGCCGGATGTTTTAAGGATAGATTCAATTTCTTTTTTTATGGAAGCGACATTTTCTTTAATTTTCGCTAAAGTGTTTAATGGTCTGGTTTTGTCTTTATCGCTCGGGTCGCCAACAAGACCGGTTCCGCCGCCAACCAGGGCAATAGGCTGGTGTCCATGGAACGAAATTTGAATCATCGCCATTAAGAGCTCAAGGTGTCCGACATGAAGATTTGGGCCGGATGGGTCAAAGCCGGAATAAAAAATAACTTTTTTTTTGCCAAAAAGTTCCCGAAGAGCTTTTTCGTCGGTTGATTGCTCTATAAATCCGCGTTCTTTTAAGATGTCGTATGCGTTTTGTTTTTCTTGCATTATTTTAAGTGAACTATGAATGCGTTCGCCTCTATGGGCTCAGATTTGTCCCTGCGATGGGAAAAGTATTTATCTTCTTCGCAGAAAGTGCAATCTGGATGGATTTCGATGTTTTTTTCGGGAATCCTGGCTTTTTGGAGCTGGTCTAGGATTACGCCCGTAAGGTCCAAAAACGCTTTACCGTCCTTAGTAATTATATTGTTTTTATGGTTTTTTGAAAACAGGGCTATTCTTTCTTCGTCAATCGGGTAATGGTGGCTTTTGATGCCTGGTCCTACCCATACTTTAATACCGGAAAGATCTGAATCAAAATCTTTTGTGAATTTATTTATCATCTTAGGGATTATTTCTTTGATGATGCCGCGCCAGCCGGCATGGACTGCGCCGATAATGCCGGCATTCTCATCCCAAAACATCACTGGAAAACAATCAGCTCCGGTTATCATCAAATAAGAGTTCTTAATATTGGTTATTAAGCCGTCAGTTTCCCTGATCCTTGTCGTTTCTTCAAGAGACCCCCCTCCTAAATCTGTTTCCGATACCTTAGAAATGTTGTTTCCGTGGATGCCGGCAAAATTAGCAAGACGCGCCGGATCAATGTTGTTTTTATTAAAAAAAGAAATCCGGTCAGCGCGGATTTTTCCATTCAATTCCGGGTAGTCTTTTTTAAAAAGCATATCGCCGTCGGATTTCAGGGAGGCGAATATGGAGATATTGTTGTCATCGGTTATGAACATTATTCTAAATCTATATCTGAACGCCGGTCGGATTTTTACGCCAGGTGTTTATTTATAAACGCCCTTCCTGATCCTGATTTTAGATATTTTTCAAAGTTGAAGGCTGTATATTTATTCTGAAAAGCAAAATAGCAATGGAGTTCAATTGGCAGGCGATTCTTCGTTGCTTCTATTTGTCCTTTCTTATGTCTTTCAATCCTATCTTCTAAATCTGAGGTACAGCCAACATAGAATCTATTATCACCAGCTTTTAAAATATATACATAGTTCATATTTTAAGGCGGACTTTGTCTCGCCGAAGCTTTGACGAATCTCGCCTTCGCTCTTCGAGCTTCGGCGAAGCGAAGGCGGGCACGACCGGATTTGAACCGGCGATCTCGTCCGTGACAGGGACGCATGTTAACCAGGCTACACCACGTGCCCATATTTTCTATTTTCTATAAAGCCTTCAAAAATCGATCTTTTTCTAGGAAGATATAAGGTATTATTGCTTTTATACATGAATTTGTAAAGGCGCAAAGAATCCTTACTGCTATAAGATAAGCGGTATGCTTGATCGCGATAGTTAAAGCTACCGCCTTTTAGATTGGCTTCGGCTGATAGTTTTTCTTTTAAAGAATGTAGGAATTTTTTGCTGCCACAGGTGAAACGTGCCGACAAGACGAGGGTAGGATGTTTTCTGTCTTTTGTGTTTTGAAATCCACTCCATATATTGCCATCGCCATCGAAATATCCTCTTGCAAAATGAGAAAAATATTTTTGTGGTACGGACGGAAGTTTTATAGTCTTGCTCTTTTGAGGCGTCAAGCCGAGTTTTAATAAATCGTTAAAGATTATCTTTGACCCTATTTGTAATCTATACCTCCTTTTCCAATTATTATGTTTTGATTGATATCCGCTAATGGTTAAATTTGATTTTAGGACGCTCCTTATTTTATAGACAATTTCCTTATCAGTTGATTGAAATTCAATAAAATGCGCGCCTCTTTTATTTTTTATCATATTTCCGTCAGCCGCAAAAAACCCCAAAACATACGCCATTTCAGGCGTCCATTTTTTGAAGAAATTTTCATTCTTCGTTTTGTAAATTGGCACCTATTTCAGTTTTCTAACCAATTGATTGAATTTTTCTCCTCTGTCGAATTCATTCTTAAAAAGGCCGAAAGAAGCAAAAGCCGGGCTAAGAAGAACGATATCGCCCTGCTTCGAAATTTTTACGGCCTCTCTGACAGCTTCTTTCATTGTACTCGCGGAAACGCAATTATTTTTGAATTTCGCGGGCAAATTGTCAGTTCCCGTGCCCGGAAGAAGAATAATTTTTTTACAGTATTTCGGGATGATTTTAAGAAGAGAATCCATATTAAGTTTCTTATCCGAACCACCCATAATCAGAATCAGTTTATTATTTTTCCCTAAAGCCATAAGGCCGATTCTTGTCGCGTCGGGAGTTGTTGCGGTTGTATCGTTGTAAAATTTAATGCCGCGCACTTCCCGGATAAGCTCTAAGCGTCCGGGCACGCCGTTAAAAGTTCTTAAGCCTTTTTTAATGATTTCGTCATTTAATCCGAATATTTTAACCGCGGCGATTGCCAAGGCGGCATTATTTCTGTTGTGTTTGCCGGGAAGTTTTATAAGCCACGAAGAAGGAAGAAATTTGGGAATAATTTTTTTACCCTTGGTTTTGATTCTTCCGGCAATTGACGCGCCCGCGATTGTAAAATCTTTTTTGGTCTGGAATTTAAAGATATTGGCTTTATCCGTAAAGTAGCGGTCCATATCGTTTTCGTAATAATTTTGGTGGTCTGGTAAGAGGTTCGTAAAAACCGCTATGTGCGGGCTCATTTTCATTCCGCCGAATCCTTGTAATTGCCATGAATCCAATTCAAGGACCGCGATGTCCCCGGATTTGACTTTATTCAAAAGCGCCAGAGTGGAAATTCCTTTGATGTTGCCTCCCAAAAGAACCTTTAATTTGGCGGTTTTCAAAAGGTGGTAAATGAGATGGGTGACTGTTGATTTTCCCCGGGTGCCGGTAACGCCGATTATCGGTATCCCAGACAGGCGGGCGAATAAAGCCGAACTCATTTCCACCGGTATATTGTTTTTTCTGGCTTCGGTGATGAAAGGAGACTTAAGGGGAACGCCGGCGGCTTTGATTATCATGTCCCGATTCCGGAAATCTTCGAGCTTGTGCCCGCCGAGCCGATAGGCAACATTTTTGAATTTCTTGAGTTTAAGGAGTGAAGATTTTAGCTGTTCTTTTGTTTTGAGGTCGGTGACGATAAGTTTCGCGCCGCACTCGGCAAGGAATTTGATATCGTGAAGCCCGCGGCCCAAAAGACCGAGCCCCATCACGGTTATTTTTTTATTCCTGAAGTAATTTTTATAGGGAACCATATGAAGAATAATAGTTGATTTATGAGGTAAAGTGAATATATAATGATTACGCGGGGTGGAGGAACGGTTACCTCGGGGGGCTCATAATCCCCAGAAGCCGGTTCAATTCCGGCCCCCGCAACAGTATGAAATTTAGAGGGCTGAAAACCCTCTAAATTTTTGTATAATCTCCGAACACGTGGTATAATGTTATTAATTATAGTAACCACTGGTTTTATGGCAAAATCTCAGAAACATATATTGGCGATAGAATTAAGAAAAGAAGGCAATAGTATAAAAGATATATCTCGCTTGCTTAAAATATCTAAAAGTAGTGCGAGTATTTGGTGTAGGGATGTTTTATTAACTTCACAGCAGGTGGATAATTTGCACTCAAAAATGGTTGCTGGCGGTTACAAGGGAAGATTAAAGGGCGCTCAGATGCAAAAGGCGAAGAGGAAGCTAAAGATAAAGAATTATCAAAAATTAGGTATAAAAACCATTAAACCCGTAGGAAGCAGAGATTTATTAATGCTTGGTTTAGGATTGTATCTGGGAGAAGGGAATAAGGGTGGTAATCAATTTCAATTTACTAATTCTAATTCCGATATTGTCAGGTTGATTATTTTGTGGCTTAAAGATGTATTTGATATTAAAAAGAGAGACCTTATACTTAATATGATAATTAATCAGCAGCATAAGGGCAGAGAAGTTAAAATTAAAAATCATTGGACAAAAGTTACTGGCGCCGATATTTCCCAATTTAATAAAACGATATTTATTAAATCCAAAAGCAAGAAAGCATACTCCAATTTAGAAAATTATTTTGGAACCATCACTATTAGGGTCAAAAAAAGTTCCGATTTACAGTATAAGATTTTAGGGTTATGCTATGGAGTATTGAATTGATTGAAATTGGCGGAAGCCGACGTAGCTCAGTGGTAGAGCGTCGCCCTCATAAAGCGAATGTCGCAGGTTCGATTCCTGCCGTCGGCACTAATGCAATATAATAACCAAATGCTTGAAGAACTCAAAAAATCAGCCGTAGAAAATATTAAAAAGGCTTCCAATGAAAAGATTTTGGAAGATTTGCGCGTCAGGTATCTTGGCAGAAAA
>JAPLZW010000077.1 GCA_026394835.1 Candidatus Wolfebacteria bacterium | reverse complement strand
GATATTCAAATCCACCCGCAAAAGGCAAATTTTTCCGGATATATCTTTTTTTGTAAGAGAATTCAGGTATTTCATATCCATAACAAAAATCGGATGCGACCGAGTCGGACTCGGGAGCGGGTGAAGGGAATCGGACCCTCGACTTAACCTTGGGAAGGTTACGTATTACCACTATACTACACCCGCCTTCGCCCGCCGTAGCGGGCTTCGGCGGGCAAGGTCCGCTGAAATCCGCGAAGGAGGGATATTTTTAATTCGCCACCATCCCCTTCCCCTCCCACAAAAATCCCGGCAGGAGCACAACAACATTCGCAGCGGCCTTCTCTTTTATGAGCCATTTCGCGAGAACATCTCCGGACGAAACAAGCGTTTTCCCATTATCATCCAAAAGCAACCTAGCTTCAAGTATCTCCCTTTTTGCCTGCGGTCTTAAAACATATTCTTTAAAATCAGCCATCGAAAGTCCGTAAGTTTCTCTTATTTGCTTTTCGGTATCGGCGCCAGAGTCCCTTACGACGGAATTTATCTTATCGTTGATAATCGCCCTCAAATCATCTGTTTTAATTCTTTTTTGGAGTTCAAATTCTATTAATCTATCTTCAACCAAGCTTTCCAGTATCGCCCGCCTGATTTCCATTATTGCTTTGTCATTGCCGGCCAAATTGCCGTTTGAAGTTTTATTGTAATAATTTATCGCGACCTCGGAATCAATATTATATGTTCCGTAAGGTACGGGTTGCCAATTCACGAATTCTACGGGATAAGATCCTGTTGCCGCGAAATAAATTCCCGCCAAAACCGCGAGCGCAAAAAATGCCGCGAGAATAACTAAAACAGAAAAAGACCTACGGTATGATAATCATCATTTTTTCGTCCCCGCTTCTGTAATTGAATTTTGACTTCAATTCCTTGCTAAGATTCTCCGGATTAGAAAAATATTTTATTTCCGCGAGCAAACTTTCGTTTTCCAATTTAAGGGAATCGATGCGGCTATTAAGGTCCGTAAGCCCTCCTTGTAATGAGTTCCGTTCCCGGGAAATCAAGTATGCCTGAACACCGACTCCAATTAAAAGAATCGTCAAGATTATAATCGCAATCCACCACCTTGCATCCATATAAATTTAATTTTATCAGGTCTGTGGTAGAATTAAAGGAGTAATCACTAATAACGCGAATTCGCATTATTAAATAAAAATTAGCATTATTCGCGAATACTACATGCTACCCGAAGAAGTCAGAAATTTCATAAAAATCTTCTCCTCCCTGCCCGGAATCGGCATCCGCCAGGCAACAAGGCTGGCTTTCCGGCTTATTGGAAGCGGCAAAGCCAATATAGAAGAAATGGCCGAATCAATAGCCGGATTGCAACATCTCAAGATCTGCTCCCGCTGTTTTTTTATCCATAAAAATCATGAAGACCTTTGTGATATCTGCCGGGACCCGAAACGCAATCAAAACATCGTGGCCATAGTCGAAAAAGAGACCGACCTTATTTCCATTGAAAAAACCGGCAAATTCAAGGGCAGATATCTCGTGATGGGCGACCTCGCGAAAACCGGCGATATGGAAACCATCCAAAAGCTCCGGCTCGCGACTCTCAAAAACACCGCAAAAAAATCCGGGCAATTTGAGGAAATTATCTTGGCATTAAATCCCACAACTTACGGAGATTTGAGCGCCGCGGTTATCGCGAAAGAACTTGAAAGCTCAACTAAAAAAATAACCCGTCTGGGACGGGGTATTCCAACCGGAGGCGAAATAGAATTCGCCGACGACGAAACCTTGCGGAGTGCGCTGGAAAGAAGAAGTTAATAAATACTCGAAAAAACTAAAACCACCTAAACTTGTATATGAAACGATCGTACGATATACAAGTTTTTAAGAATGGGGAAATTCTTAAAGGAATCCAAGAGATATTAAGTTAAGGGGATTTTTTATTTAAAAAAATCCCCGACGCGCGCACTGCGTCGAGGGTAGCCAACATGTAGGTCCCGGACAGGGTCCTAGTTCAACTAGAAGGTGCGCCCCCCAGACCCGTCGTCCACAGACGACGGGATTTTTATCGGCGACGAATCGCCGGAAATTTCGGGACCTTTTTTTTGGCTTTAACTCCGACGATTCTACATCGAACGGAGTAGGGGCCGTCCCATAGATTGAAGACGGTGCCATTCCGACTCGCACGAAGCAGGAATGGTACTCGTGGTCGCTCAAGGCGTTCCAATGAGCTAGC
>JAPLZW010000088.1 GCA_026394835.1 Candidatus Wolfebacteria bacterium | reverse complement strand
ATGAAACAGCTGATTACATACTTGCTAAGATATTTTAGCCATAAACTGAAAATTGAACTAGCGCCACATATGAATCTTCATTATAAACAATGGAAAAAGGACGAAGCTACTCCTTTTAAGGGTTGGAAGTTTTCGTATACCAAAGATAGGATTGTTTGGGAGGAACCGTCTTGGGATTATCAGGCCATAGCTAAAGAATTGGTTCAAAATTCCAAGTCTGTTCTGGATATAGCTACTGGTGGAGGAGAAAGGTTTTCCGCTCTCGCTCCTTTCCCATCCCACACTGTCGCAATTGAAGGCTGGCATCCGAACGTTGAGGTCGCTGAAGAAGAACTTAAACCATTAGGAGCTCAAGTTTTGGAAATTAAAGATGCGGGACCATATCCTTTCCACGATGAGGAATTTGATCTTGTGCTTAACCGACACGGAGGATTAGCTATTCAAGAAATTGCGAGAATACTTCAGCCTGGCGGCCAGTTCTTGACCCAGCAAGTGGATGGCAGAGATATGGAAGATCTTCAGGCATTTTTCGGCGCTAAGCCAAAATGGCCGGACAACAACCTTGAAGAAGTATCGAAAAAGTTAATCGCAAACGGCTTTACTATAAAGCAAGCTGAAAGTTGGATCGGCAGAGTTACTTTCCTTGATGTGGGAGCGCTTGTGTATCATCTTACCAATATTCCTTGGATCGTAGAAGGATTTTCAGTAGATACACATCTAAAGTATTTGGAAGCGCTTCAGGAAAAACTGGACCGTGGAGAAAAACTTACTTATACGGTAAAAAGATTTTTACTGTGGTGCGAGAAAGAATAGATATTATGGTCTATGGAATCTATTGAAGTTGAACTTCGATAGATTTCATAGATAGATGTTAATAGATAAAAAGAGGCTATAATTGATAAAAATATGATAGAAATTGAATTAGAGAAAACATATTTAATAAAGAAATTACCTGAAAGGCTGGCTGATTTCCCCAATAGAGAAATTATTGATATTTATATTCCCGAAAAATCCAATCATCCCGTTTTGAGAATCAGAAAGAAGGGCAATCTATTTGAAATAACAAAAAAGCAGCCGATTCAAGAAACTGACTCATCGGAACAAGAAGAGCATACGATAAAATTAAGCGAAGAAGAATTTAATTCTTTGGCCGGCATAACCGGTAAAAAAGCGCGTAAAATCCGCTATGATTATATGTATGAGGGTATTAAGGCGGAAATTGATGTATTCAAAGACGACCTTGATGGTTTAGCGCTGGTTGATTTTGAGTTTACAAGTCCGGAGGCTAAAAACTCTTTTAAGATTCCGGATTTTTGCCTTATTGACGTAACGCAAGATAAAATATTCGCGGGAGGCATGTTGTGCGGCAAGAAGTATTCCGATATTGAGCCGCATTTGAATGAATTGGGATATGTTCGTATTTGAAATTTAATACAACCTTGCTATGAACCTCCGGAAAATTGTTGGACAGCCAAACTTATGATTTGGCGAAAGCGCAAACGTTGTATGAATGGGCGCTTGGAATTTATCCGCAGGCAGAAGGGCCGCATTACCAGCTCGCGAGAATTTATTTTTTGAAAGCCGGTTTCAGCCGCGCGCTTAATGAAATAAATACGGAAATTAAGAATTTTCCGGATTTCAAACGTTCGTATTATGTCCGCGGCTTGATTAACGGTTATGCCAAAAATTTTTCCGAAGCCGCAGCTGATTTCCAGGAATTTTTAAAATGGGATCCGAAAAGCTGGGCGGCGCATAATGACCTGGCTTGGGTTTATTTCCAGGCAGGGGATTATGAGAATGCCCTAAAAGTCAGTGAAGAAGGTTTGAAGTGGAGTCCGGGTAATCCATGGCTTTTGAATTCTTCGGGAGTGGCGCTTTTAAATCTTGGCAAAAAGAAAGAGGCTGAGGCAATTTTTGCGGAAGCTCTGGCCGCTGTCCAGAAATTAAGCCCTGATGATTGGAAGAAAGCTTATCCCGGCAATGACCCCGATATAGCTTCCGGAGGATTGGAGAATATGATTCTGACAATTAAGCGCAATCAGGAACTATCTGTTGATAACTAACTTTTTAAGTTTGGCTTAATAACTTATAATTTAAGTATGAAAAGGCGCCTGAAGAAGGATTTTATTTATCCGATATTAAGCGTTTTTGTTTTACTCGCGATTATTATTTTCGGCGGCGCGGGTTCCCAAAAATCCGGATCTATAAATAAACCGGCCGCGTTCCACTCAATTGAAAAATCCGCTGTTTCCTATTCGCCCAAGGGCGTTGAGGGCGGCGGTATTTTATCGGCTTCCTGCGAATCCGTTTACGAACATAATCCCGGAGAATGCACCACTTGCGGGGGCTGGTCAGATTGTTCCGTTTCTTGCGGGGGAGGAGTCCAATATCAAACATGCACAACAGTTGCCGGAGGCACGTACCAAAACAGCCAGGCTTGCAACACTCAAGCTTGCGTGCCAACCGCTTCTTTGTCCGCCAACCCTTCTACAATTTTCGACAGAGATTCTTCGATTTTGTCATGGTCAAGCACTGATGCTACAGGTTGCAGTATAGATAATGGCATTGGCGGAGTAGGCGCTTCGGGAAACGTCAGCGTTTCGCCAAGAGATACAACTACTTACACGTTAACGTGCTCCGGCCGCGGAGGCCAAATTCAATCACAGACAACCGTCACCGTTAATTATCGAGCCCCTACGGCGACATTAACCACCAATCACACCGTAATTAGCAAAGGAGAATCAGCTTTGCTTACTTGGCAATCAAGCGATGCCGATTGGTGCGATATCACGAATGACATGGGGCCGGACATTGGAGCGGTTCCGGTAAATGGCAGCCGGTTTGTTTCGCCGGAAGAAACCACTGCTTATACTTTAACTTGCTTTAATAGAGTCGGAACGGCAGTCTCTAGCGTCAGTATTGATGTTGTTAAAACTTTGACAGTCGGTTTAACGGCTGACCCGTCAAGCGGCGCGTTTCCACTCTCAACCAACCTGACGGCGACTGTTGGGGGAACCGAAACCGGTACCATAAATTATTCTTTTTGGTGGAATTGTGATAACACGACCAAAAGCGTTTCAAACGCCATGACTTCATGCGGAGCATTGAATTCGCCGGCAGGAGGAGGAACATGCGGCGCTCCCAACCAATACGGAATAAAGTGCGATGGCATTAATTCTCCGACAAAAACAGTGCCGCATACTTATGACGTGAGCGGAACTTATAAGCCGAAGGTAATCGTTGAGCGCGGAACCACTCCTGCTTCCGAAGACAGGACTTTGGTGGGAAATTGTTCTGCCGGGACAGCCACTTCCTGGTCTACTTGCTCCGCCACTTGCGGCGGAGGCACGCAATCAAGAGATGTTTGCAATGGGGATGGCACCGTAAGAAGTGAAGCCCAAACTTGCAACACGCAATCGTGTTCTTTCGGTTCCGGCGGCGGAGGACAATGCTCATTTTCTGCTAACCCGTCTGTTATAGGGTTGGCTGGTAATTCTACTTTATCTTGGAATTGTCCCGGGGCTTCATCCTGCGTTATTGACCAGGGTATTGGCAATGTCGGCCCATCGGACTCGGCTACGATCCATCTTTCCCAAACTACCGCTTATACTTTAACGTGTTCCGTGTTGGGCGGCGGCGGCACCAATTCATTCACCACCACCGTTAATGTCGGTTTGGTCCCCAAAATAATAGAAATTTTGCCGAGAAATTAAAACCGTTAGTTTTTGAATATGGATTTAAGGATTAAAAAAATTTATCTCATTTCTCTCTTTGGGGCGTTTACTTTTTTCATTCTCGCGCCTTCGGTTTTCGGCCAGACTACAGCCGCCTTGGTTGGGCAAAAAATTCAGGCAAGACAGCAATTTTTGGAAGTAAGGGCTCAAGCCAAGTCGGTGATGATCCAGGCGATAGGCAGCGCGATTGCGACGCGAAAATTGGGAGATATTGAAATCGCTAAGGCGGCATTTGTCCAAGCGGTATTGGGAAGGGTAAATGATATTTTATATCCGATATTCGGCAGCGCCGATTCTTCTCCTGGTCCCTTGCCAGTTGTGGCTTCGTCGGCTTTTGTGGAGAAAGTCACTTCGCCGCTTTCGGTGGCTTGTTCGGCATCTCCCTCCGAGATAAATGTAAATCAAAGCGTTGCCTGGAACGCGGTTTATTCCGGAGGAAATGCTTCATATTCTTTTTCCTGGTCCGGAAGCGACGGGTTATCGGGAACGGAATCCGCCGTAACAAAAACTTATTCTTCGGCCGGCAGAAAAACCGCGAGCGTCATTGTGTCTTCCGGCGGGCAAACAGTTACCAAGGATTGCGGCGCGATTTCCGTGACAGACCCGGTATCGATGATTCAAAAAATTCTTACTTTTGTCGGTCTTGGTAAAACCGTGGCTCCCGCATCTCCCGACGCTTGCGGCGATGGAAGCATAGGCGGCTGGTCAACTTGTTCCGCCACTTGCGGAGGAGGAACGCAGACAAAAATTATCGTTAATTCCGATTGTTCTACTCGTACCGAATCCCAGTCTTGCAATACGCAAGCTTGTCCTCCTCCTTGCGGAAGCGGGAGCGTTGGCGGTTGGTCGTCTTGCTCCACTGCTTGTGGCGGAGGAACAGAAACCAGAATTGTAACTAATCCGGATTGCAGCGCTGTGACGGAAACGCAATCTTGCAATACAGATGTTTGTCCTCAGGTTCCTCCTGCTTGTGGAGTTGGCAGTATCGGCCAATGGTCAGCTTGTTCCGTCACCTGCGGTGGCGGCATTCAGCATCGTACCGTAACCAATCCTGATTGCAGTATCTATGCGGATTCACAGGTTTGCAATACGCAGGTTTGCCCTCCTCCTTGCGGTTCGGGAAGCGTTGGAAGTTGGTCAGCTTGTTCCGCCGCTTGTGGCGGGGGCACGCAAACCAGAGCTACGACAGCGGCAAATTGTGCGACAGGAACCGAAAGCCCCGCTTGTGGCGGGGGCACGCAAACCAGAGCTACGACAGCGGCAAATTGTGCGACAGGAACCGAAAGCCAATCTTGTAACACTCAAGCTTGTGTTACAACGCCTGTTATTGATTATTTCGGCAGTGACCAAAATCCCTTAACGATGCCGTATCTTGATTACAACTCGGTACGTACAACAGCTGTTAATCTTAACTGGAAAAGTTCTAATACTAATTCGTGTACTATAAGAAGCGCGCCAACAACAGGATGGGCTCAAACAATTTATAGTAATGGTCCTGCGGCCGGCTCGTATGCAGTTACCTGGCTTGATATGGAACATGCTGATCCTAACTCGATATTCCAATTAAATAGTCAGGGTGAAGTAATGTTCAATCTGGTGTGTTCTAATGCGCAAGGTATTATTAGCCCGACCAGTCAAATTGCAATAACTGTTTTAAATCCTTATCATTCGGGTGGCATTTCTTGTCCCAACGGAGTGATAGTTGATGGAGTTTGCCGGTCGTCAGCCCCTTGCTCGATTTTAGGATATGCTCGCTCAGCAACCTTCTGCCAGAGAGCGTATACTTGCACAGGTGGTATTGTGTTATTGGATCAAGTATTCTATTGTACTTCTCCCGCTTTTCGTATCAGCGATTAAAGAAGGCCTCTAAAAAGCTTGACTTTTTTACGCCTTTAATTTAACATCTTATCTTAGAAACAGATTATTATTGATGCAGTTAAATTCTTCCAAAAAATCGGCAGAGGGTATTGTTTTAGAAGCTCTGCCGGCGACTAACTTCAAAATCAAGATTTCTGAAGGTCAAGAAATTATCGGGTATCTTGCGGGAAAGATGAGAATGCATCATATTAAAGTACTCCCCGGAGATCGGGTGCTTCTTGAATTAAGCCCGGACGGAGAGAGGGGAAGAATTACAAGAAGATTATAATCCAATGAAAGTCAGGAGCTCGGTTAAAAAAATTTGCCAAAATTGCATAATTGTCCGGCGCCAAGGCCGGATTTATGTGATTTGTAAGAAGAATCCAAAACATAAGCAAAGGCAAGGATAAAATGAGGCTTGTAGGAATTAATATACCGGACAATAAAAGGATTGAAATTGCCCTAACATATATTTATGGGATAGGCCGTTTTTCAGCCGAAAAAATCTTGGATTCCGCGAAAATCGAACCAAGTAAAAAAGCCAAAGATTTGACTCCGCAAGAAACGAACCGCTTGAAAGAGGTTATGGAAAAAAACAATAAAATTGAAGGCGAATTGAGGCAGGTTATAAAACAGAATGTAGCCAGATTGAAAGATATTTCCGCCTATCGCGGTTTGCGGCATGCAAGAAAATTACCGGTAAGAGGCCAGAGGACAAAAACCAATTCCCGCACCGTGCGGGGCAACGTGAGGAAAACAGTCGGCAGCGGAAAAAGAAAGGCTGACTTGAAGTAATATGGGAAAGAAAAAAATTACGGCAAAAACAGACCAGGAGCTCCTGAAAGAAGAGAATAAGCAGGAGGCGGCGATGGCCAAAGTTTCCAGCCAGGAAAAAACCTCTTCGAAAAAAATCGATGGAGGCAGAATTTACATAAATGCCTCATATAATAATACGATTTTATCCGTGACCGACAGAAAAGGCGGCGTTATAGCTTGGGCATCGGCCGGGTCAATGGGTTTTTCGGGCCCCAAAAAAGCCACTCCGTTCGCCGCGTCTAAAATCGTTGCCGCGGTGGCGGAAAAATTGAAAAAAACCGGAATCGTGAATGTCGATGTTATTGTGAGGGGCGTTGGCAGCGGCCGGGATTCGGCCGTAAGGTCATTAGCCGGACAAGGTTTTAACATATTATCCATCAGGGATGTTACCCCTATTCCGCACAATGGCCCGAAAGCCCGTAAGACTCGTCGCGTGTAATTTTACTAAATTCCTAACTACTAACTACTAGATTCTAACTACTTAAAGTCATGCCGGTACTAAGAGCAAAAGAAAAAAAGGAGAGAGCGTTGGGCGCAAAGCTTTTTTTGAAAGCCGAGCGTTGCAGTTCTCCGAAATGCGCAACCGTAAGAAGGCCGCAGCGCCCGGGCCAGCACGGCAAGGCGAGAAGGCGCCCTCTTTCGGAATTCGGCACCCAGCTTCTGGAAAAACAAAGAATAAGGGTGAGTTACGGATTACAGGAAATTCAGCTCGGCAATATTTTCAAGGAAGCTTTAAGCAGACCGGGAAATATCAGCGAATCAATAATGCAAATGCTTGAGGCTCGTTTTGCGAATGCCGTTTATCGCGCCGGCTTGGCGCCATCCAGGATTGTCGCGAGGCAAGTGATAAATCACGGGCACATTCTTGTTAACGGGAAGAAAATATCTTCACCTTCCTATCAGGTAAGGGTGGGGGATGTAATTTCCGTAAATCCGGGATCGCGCGAAAGCATGCTTTTCAAAGAGCTTCCCGAAATTTTGAAAAAGTACGAAACTCCAAAATGGATTTCTCTGGATAGGGAAAAATTTGAGGCTACAATCAAATCTATGCCGTATGATTTTGATGTGCCCTTCGATATAAATATGGTCGTAGACTACTACAGCAAATAAGGGCTTTGTATAAATTTATGAAATAAATTTAGAAACAAAACCTTACCCGCCAAAATTTTTGCGCAGCAAAAACTTAGGCGGGTACTCAAATTTGTAATTAAATTTGGGCGAAGTAATATTATAAAAATTTAAACAAATTTGGCAAAACAATGGAATACGCACGCCTTAGTGAAACATTAAAAATAAAAACAATCTCGGAAACAGAAACCGAGGGTCTTTTTGAAATAGAAGGGCTTTATACCGGATACGGCCTTACTTTGGGGAATGCCCTTCGGAGATCTCTTTTGTCCTCTCTTCCGGGAGCCGCCATTACGCAAGTGAAAATAAAGGGTGTTGAGCATGAATTTTCAAGTATGCCGGGGGTTATTGAAGATACGGTTGAGATTTCTTTAAACCTAAAAAAGGTAAGATTCCGTTTTTACGCCGCCGAACCGCAGGTTTTGGTTTTAAAAGTGAAAGGAGAGAAGGAAGTGACGGCCGCGGACATTAAAACCAATTCAATGGTTGAAGTCGTGAATCCGGATGCTCATATTGCCACATTAACTTCAAAAAGCGCGGAATTTGAAATGGAAATAACGGTTGAGAAGGGTTTGGGATATGTGCCCGTTGAAGCCAGGAAGATGGAAAAATTACCCATCAAAACAATAGCCTTGGACGCGATTTTCACTCCTGTCCAGAAAGTTAATTTTGTGGTTGAGAATATGCGCGTTGGCGACCGCACCGATTACAACCGCCTGAAAATCTCCATTCAAACCGATGGCACGATTTCTCCATCAAGCGCGCTCCACAAAGCTTCCAATATCCTGAAAGACCATTTTGAGAAAGTTTTGGAGATAGAAATAAAAGAAAAAGAACTGCCGGCCGAAATTGCTCCCAAAGCTAAAGAGCCCAAAGAAAAAACGGAAAAACCGAAAAAAGAAAAGAAAACCGCGAAGAAGAAATAGATGAGGCATCTTAAAGAGACAAAAAAATTTCATCGTAAGAAAGGACAGCGCCAAGCCCTTTTTAAGGGTTTATTGAATAACGTTATAATCCACGAGAAGATAGAAACTTCCGAAGCTAAGGCCAAGGCCTTGAAGCCGCGCGTTGAAAAGCTCGTGACTATCGGCAAAAAACAAACTCTCGCAAGTTTGAGAATTTTAAATTCGCGTCTTCCCAAAAAAGCCGCGATGAAAGTTTATTACGAAATTGCTCCGCGTTATAAAGATAGAAAGGGCGGATATATGCGGATTGTGAAAGTCGCGAAAAGACAATTGGCCGACGGTTCAAAGAAAGCGATTATCGAATTTGTTTAAACCGCCAATTTTGTTGACAGTTTGCGGGTTTTTATATAAACTAAAACAGTCGAAAATATAACATTAAGCATAAAACATAAAGCGTGAAGCATAATTAAATAGATAATGTTTCAGGTTTTAAGCTTTATGATTCAAGAATAAAAATATGGCAGAAAAAACTAAGTTTGAAAGAAGTAAGCCGCACGTTAATGTGGGAACAATCGGCCATGTCGATCACGGCAAAACAACTTTGACCGCGGCCATCACTCACGTATTGCGCTTAAAAGGCCTTATTGCGAAAGAGGAGTCGGTTGACCAGATTGACAACGCTCCGGAAGAAAAAGCTCGTGGAATCACGATTGCTTTACATCACTCGGAATATCAGTCGGAGAAACGCCATTACGCGCATATCGACGCTCCGGGACACGCAGATTATATCAAAAACATGATTACCGGCGCCGCCCAGATGGACGGAGCGATATTGGTTGTAGCCGCGACCGATGGTCCGATGCCCCAGACAAGAGAGCACATTCTTTTGGCTAAGCAGGTTGGAGTTCCGGCGATGGTTGTCTTTCTGAATAAAGTTGATATGGTTGATGACCCGGAATTGATTTCATTGGTTGAAACCGAAATCCGCGAACTGTTAAAAAAACAGGGCTATCCGGGCGACGAAACCCCGATAATCAAAGGATCGGCCTTGAAGGCGTTGGAAGCCAAATCAGCGGATGACGAGGCCGTAAAGCCGATAATGGAATTAATTACCGCTTTGGATGAATATATTCCCGAACCGGTCCGTGAATTGGATAAGCCGTTTTTGATGCCCATAGAGGATATTTTCTCTATTGAAGGCCGCGGTACCGTTGTTACGGGCAGGATGGAAAGGGGGATCGTCAAAGTGAACGAAGAGTGCGAAATTGTCGGTTTGAGGCCGAACCAAAAAACCGTTGTTACCGGAATTGAAATGTTCAATAAGCTTCTGGATGAAGGCCGGGCCGGAGATAATGTTGGAATTTTACTCCGCGGATTAAAGAAAGAAGACGTGGAGCGCGGACAGGTTGTCGCAAAACCGGGTAGCGTCACTCCGCACGCTGAATTTGAGGCGAATGTTTACATCCTGAATAAGGAGGAAGGCGGCAGGCACACCCCGTTTTTCAAGGGTTATAAACCGCAATTCTATATCCGCACTACCGATGTTACCGGCGAAATCTTTCTTCCGGAGGGAACAGAGATGGTCATGCCCGGAGACACAGTTGACATCAAAGTTGCTTTAATTGCGGCCGTCGCTTTGGAAGAAAAGCAGCGCTTTGCTATCCGCGAAGGCGGTAAGACCGTTGGCGCGGGAGTCGTGACCAAAATAACGAAATAACAACTATGGCAAAGGAGGAACTTTCACAACCGAGATTGAGATTAAGGATAAAGTCTTACGACAATAAATTGATAGATAATTCCGCCAGACAGATTATCGATACCGCCACAAGAAACGGAGGTGTTGTCGCGGGGCCGATTCCTTTACCCACTGATTTCAAGCGTTACACCGTGAATCGTTCCACTTTTGTCCATAAGGACGCGCGGGAGCAATTTGAGCTCCGCATCCACAAGAGGTTGATTGATATTGATAACCCAAACCAGAAAATCGTGGAAGCGCTCTCGAATTTGAATTTGCCCGCCGGTGTGGAGATAGAAATAAAAATGACTTAGAGGGCAGACTCCGTGCAGTTTCTCGCTTAACTTTCGGAGTTAACAAATCAGATTCATCTCGGTCAATTTACCGACCTGCCGGCAGGCAGGTAAAAACTTGGTTCCCCTACGGACCAAGTTTTTATTTACGGAAAATTTTTCCTTGATTTCATTAATTTGTGTTAACTTCTCAAGAATCGTTCTGAACCGCACGGAGTCTCTGGGAAATGAGTGGAATACGGACATATCTCTTGTTGAATTAACATATCTTACGGTGTATAATTGTGAAAGATGATTATTTTCCAAAATGTTTCGAAGATTTATGGCTCGAATGGCCGTAGCATGACCGCTCTTCAGGACGCGAGTTTCACGATTAATCCCAAAGAGTTTGTTTCTTTGGTGGGGAAGTCCGGAGCCGGAAAATCAACCATTATAAAGCTTCTGATCGGAGAAGAGAAACCTTCAAAAGGAAGGATAATTTTCGGTTCTTACGACGTGAATAAGCTTAAAAATTCCGAAATGCCGATGCTTCGCCGCCGCATAGGAGTCATTTTCCAGGATTTCCGCCTTTTGCCGAATAAAAACGCTTATGAAAATGTGGCATACGCTTTGGAAATGGCCGGGAGGCCTCAATCGGATATTGTGGAGTTTGTGCCTCAGGTTTTGGAACTTGTCGGCTTGAAAAGCAAAGCCGGCAATTTTCCGCGTGAACTTT
>JAPLZW010000100.1 GCA_026394835.1 Candidatus Wolfebacteria bacterium | reverse complement strand
GTCAAATCGGAAAAAAGCTTGGCGCCATCGTCATTAAAAGCAAGCGCCACCTGAGTTTGGCTGAATTGGTCGCTCGTAAGCTTGGCCGATGTCAGATAGCGGCCGGTTAATCCGGTCGGTAAAAGCTCGGCTTGAACCTTCCCGTCAACTTCTTTTTGCCCCACCTCCGCGAATTCCAAATACGCCGTTTTGCCTATCTGGCTTATGGCCTCGGACGCGTTTTTAACTCCGGGCAATTCAACTATGAGATAAGTTTTTCCGCCGGCCTCGCTCAAAACCACGCTTGATTCGCTGACACCGTAAGCGTTAACCCTTTTTTCCATTATGTTCTGAAGTCCGGAAAGCACCGATTGCTTGTCTCCCGAAGCCACAGTGGACAAATCAACTTCGTATATAAGATGCGTTCCTCCGACAATATCCAATCCCAGTTTCCATGGCATAACACGGTTGCCGAAAATGAAAGTGCTTAGATCTGCTCCCGCAATCTCGGTTTTAGGATAAACAAATAAGGCCGCAACGACAGCCACCGCTATTACTAAAATTAAAAAAGATGAATTTTTACCCAAGGAAATACAATGCTTAATCAGCTAATAATAAGACTTGTCTGCCGGAGGCAAGCTGTAAACAGACCTTGATAAATCTTTAAGCAAGAACCGCGCTTAACGAATCTCGCAGGTATTGCCCACGCAAGCAAACTCTTTCGCTCCCTGCGTCTCATCCTCTCTTTCATAAATCATAATCTGCGAAAAGTCAATATCGGGAAAAACGCTCATCAATTCATTGTAGCGCTCTTCGGTAATTTCTTCGTAGGGCGCCAGGGCGTAAACATGGTTCTTGTCTTCGCGGGGCAGGAATGATAAGCCGCCGATAATCTCCCAATTATTGTAAAGCCAGTTCGCGACCGCAATCCATTCGCCTTCTCCCACGGAAATCGTAACCGAAGGATTATGCTCGGTGTAATTTTCTTTGACCATCTTCCAATATTCCAATTGCTCCAAAGCGGTCAAATCGTTTTTATAAATATTCCCTTCCGGCGCTTTGACCGGAAATTCCAAAACATAGGTTGAAGCCGAACTCACGGACTGGCCGACTTCGGGATGATACGGAACTTTCTGCTCTTTCAGCATCTGGAATAAGGCATCACTCGCGGAAATGCGCACCCGGCGGATGTAATAACGGCTATGCCTCGGATGCATGCCTGAAGCCGCATCCACAAGCTGGGAAACATTGCCTGAAGGCTTCACGCAGGTTACGGAAGACGACTGGCTGATGCCAAACCGCTCCGCGTACTCTTTATTAACCTCAATCGCCCGCTCTTTCAGTTTCTTTAAGGTGTCGGCATTCCTGACCGCTGAACAGTCCCACTGGCCGGTCACCGAAACTCCCAAGAGTCTTTCTTCGTCGCAATTCTTTTTCCACTCCGGCGAGATATACGGGAAATTGGTAAGCATTGACTGATAAGTGCCTAAAATTGCCGCCAATCTTATTTTCTTCAAAAGAGACTCCTCCGTATCCTCCGGCCGGGCTACTACCTCGGATAAATTGCAGAATTCCTTTGATTTTAAGGTGATTTCGCCGCATGGATTGATGCCGCTCGTGCCCAAATCCGACTTAAATATCTTCCACCGGCGCTCCGGCATCTGCTTTTTAAGCCCTCCACGGTTAAAAATCCCCCGCTCTCCGGAACCGTTTTTTGATAGAGACAGCCACTCGTCCAAAAATTGCGTGGTTGAGGGCTTTTCGTTATAAACAACGGAATTATTAGCCATGCTCCGCTGGGGTTCGGTCAGATAGAATTTTCCATTTTTCGCGGCGCGCATTTCCTCATCATCCAAATCGGACAAAGAAATTAAAGCGGTTCTCCTCACGCCTCCGGCAACGACAATCTCGCCGATCTTGCAAATAATGTCATGAACATCAAGTGGTTCAAGCCGGCGCCCCTGCCTTGTTAATATTTTTCTTCTCGTAAATTCCAGAAGGTCCCTTAGCGGCCCGGGACCGGAACTTTTTCCGCCCATGGTCCGGAGCCGCGCGCCGGCCGGACGAACTTGCGAGTAATCAAATTCAATATCTTTTCCGTCAAACCAAGCTCTTAGTCCCGCGATCAATGCCTCGCACCAACCCTCCTTGCTGTCATCCACAACATGCACCGGCAAAATTTCTCCGGTTTGTTTTTTAATTTGCGGAAGCATCTGGACATTCTGGTGCTCAACGGAAAATCCCACACCAAGCCCCGACATCGCGAGAAACATCGGCTCCGCCAAGTCTTCTATTTTTGTCGGTGCGAGATAGGAACAGTTGTACGCGGTCGTATTATTTTTCCGGCAAGCGTCCCCCGCCGCCCACACAAGCCTCATTGATGGCAAGACTTCCTGTTTTAATATCACTTCTCTTAATTCCGAATACTCTTCCTCTTTTAATTTATCTCCGAGATTCTCTCTCATGAAACTCATATAGCGGTCAATGGTTTCAATCCATGTTTCTCTCCGGTCTTCATTTTCAATCCAACGGGAATAAGTCCGGTAGTAAACAAACTCTCCCAAAGGATTTTTGAAATATTTTTTGCTTTCTTCGGCGAATTTTTTTACGCGTTCGGGAATTTCTCTGCGCTTCTCCCGCACCTCCGCTCTTTTTTGCCGATAAAGAATGTATGACTTCGCGGTTTTGGGATAATCAAGAGTGATTAAAGCGGTCTCCACGATATCCTGGACTTCTTCAATGCCCAAAATATATCCCGGAAGATATTTTCTTTTTAATTCTTTCATCGCGCCGTCCGAAACTCTCATCGCGTCCTCCATTCCGCCCTCGCCGGTCGTGGACATAGCCTTCAGAATCGCCCTTGTTATCCTCTCTTGGTCAAAAGGAACAAGCCTTCCGTCCCTCTTTTTTACCAGTTTGAAAATCTCGCTTCCTAAAAATGTTTGTTCCGGCATTTTGATGAAAAAATTAATTTTAAAAAAGACTAAACGTCTTGTCGTTCTATCTTATGCCTCGGAGTAAGGGTTTGCAACTCGCGGAAATGTGGACAACTAAGACAATTATCGGATTTTCTGTCAAACAAAACAAAAACGGGCTCTTCGCCCGTCTTTTTTTCCGCCTTACCGCCATTTTTTCTTTTTTCTTCTCAAAAACGCGGGTATATCCCACACTTCCTCCTGGCTTTCCTGGTTAATCTTGTCCGCCTGAGCGCTTCTTTTATCAAAAAACGGAATTTCTTTTATTTTTTCAACACGTCTTTTCTCCGTCTCCAAATCAAAACCCAACCCCAAAGAATTCTGCTCGGCGCTTTCCTGATTTTTCTTTTCGGGAAGAATCGCCTCTGGCGGTTTCTTGGAATTATTTGCTGAAAAAAGCCCGGGGAACAATGCGTTGCCTTTTGATATGTAATCGTTGAATCCCGTGGCGATCACCATCACCTTCATCTGCCCTTTTCGCAATTTCCTGTCGTAGTAAGTTCCGAAAATTATTCTGGCCGAAGGGTCGGCGCTTTCCGAAATCAGTTTCGCGACATCATTGATCTCGTTCATCTTCAAATCGCGGTGTCCCGAGATGCTGAAAATAATTCCTTTCGCCCCCTCGATTGAAAGTTCAAGCAGGGGAGAATGAAGCGCGGCGTTCGCCGCCGAAACCGAACGGTCTCCTCCCGACGCGATTCCGATTCCCATAATCGCGGGCCCGCCGTTCTTCACTATCGTCTTCACGTCGGCGAAATCCACATTAATGAATCCCGGAGAGTTTATCAGTTCCGTTATTCCGAAAACGGAATTTTTTAAAACTTCGTCAATCTCTTCAAAAGCTTTCGCGAGAGAAGTATCTTTGCTTATCAAAGAAAAAATTCTGTCATTAGGGACGGTTATTAAAGTGTCAACGCTATCACGGAGTTTCAATATCGCTTCTTCGGCTATCTGCGTTCTTTTCGAACCTTCGAAACCGAAAGGCTTCGTGACAACGGCGATGGTGAGAACTCCCATATCTTTTGCGATCTCGGCAACAACGGGAGAAGCGCCGCTGCCTGTTCCGCCTCCGAATCCGGCGGCGATAAAAACCAAGTCCGCTCCGGACAGAACATCCGAAATTTCCGCGCGGCTTTCTTCCGCCGCCTGCCTGCCCATCTCCGGATTCATTCCGGTTCCCAATCCTCTTGTTATATTTTTTCCTACCTGGATTTTTTTCTTCGCGTTCGCATGGCGGAGATCCTGGATATCCGTATTCATGGCAATCAATTCTATTCCCTTGGGAAAAGATTTCGCCATTCGTGAAATGGCATTGCACCCCGCGCCGCCGATACCGATAACTTTTATCCGCACCGAAAAATCATCGGGTTTTTTAACCGCTTTTTGGGGCTCGCTTTTGACGGGCTTTTTCTTCTTTTTCGCAGCCATAATGATTGGAATAATAAAGGATTATCTGTATTAAGGCAAAAAGTTCTTCAAGACTTTCTTCACCCATTCCCCGGCCGAAGAATTCGCGATTGAGCTCGTATCCGGGAATCTATTGGTCCCCCAAAGCAGAAGCCCCGTAGCCACGGCGAATTCAGGATCTTCAAGCTCCTGGCCAAATTCCGGCCGCATTGTTTCAAGCCCCGGAAATTCCGGGATCCCTATCTGAACCGGCAACTTCAGCTCATGCTTGGCTAAATCCACTATGCCCGGCATTTTCGCTCCGCCTCCGGCCAAAACCGCTCCGGCCGGCAACCTGCCGGATTTCCCCACCAGCTTCAACTCATTATTAACGAGTTCAAAAATTTCCGCGAGCCTCACCTCTATTATCTCCGAAAGGAATTTTCTGCTGACCGGCAATTTGAATGTTTCATCAATTTCCCGTAATTCCAATTTCTCCTTGCCGGGAATTTCTTTTGCCGAAGCGAAACCGAAAGTGAGTTTGATAATCTCCGCGGCTTTCACGGGACAGCGGAGCCCGATAGCAAGGTCGTTCGTCACGTTGCCCGCGCCGATGGGCAAAACGGCGTTGTGAAGCAATAGACCTTCTTCGTAAATCGAAACTCCGGTTGTTGAATGTCCGATATCAATCATCACGACTCCCAAATCTTTCTGCGTCTTGGAAAGCACCGCCTGGCTCGCCGCCAGCGGGCCGTAAACCAATCCGCCCCTGATTTCTCCTCCGGCGACTTCAACGCATTTTATAATATTGTTGACGGAATTTTTCGGCGCATCAACAATCAAGCTTTGGACTTCCAATCTGTTCCCTATCATTCCCAAAGCATCAATAATTCCCGCGACGCCATCCACGATATATTCTTTTGTTAAGGTGTGAAGCATCATCCGGTTCGGCCCGATACTCACGGCTTGCGATGCTTTAATGACACGCTCGATATCATCCCTGTAAATTTCATTATCGGCGCGGGATACCGCCACGATTCCCCGTGAAACCTGGAACTTGATATTCGCTCCGTTCACGTTCACCAGCATATTCTTTAAGGCCGATTTATTTATTTTTCTTATTTCATCAAAAAGATCCGCGAGCGGCGGCACCAAGTCTTCGGGAGAAACAACCTCTCCCCGCCGCAAGCCTAAGCTCCCGGCTTTAAACACGCCGTTAATAATTGTCCGGTTATTTTTGCCGCAATCGGCGACCAAAGCCTTTATCTGTGACGAACCGATATCCAGAGCCGTAAAATACATTTTCTTTAAAAATCTTGTCTTCTATTTTTTCCATTTCAATTCTATCACTTTTCTTTTCGTGATTATACCCCAGAAGATGAAGGGCTCCGTGGACCGCAAGCTCCATGAGCCGCATCTCGGGTTTTACGCCGCGAAGAACTCCGGGAACCCTGAGTTCTTTTAATATGTAAGCCGGGCAAAGATAAATCTCTCCTAAATAGCGGAGCTTGGTTTCGGGATGGGGAAAATTTCCGTTTTCAAAACTTAAGACATTCGTCGCCTTGTCAAATCTCCGGAATTTCTTATTGAGGCCGGTTATGACCTTTTCGCTCACTAAATAGACATCCAGAGCCACGCCGTCAACTTTCAGAACTTTAAAAGCCGCGCGGATTGCGGCCAAAACCTCTTTATTCTCAACCAAAATTTTATTCACTTTTCTTTTTTAATATGGCGCTGACTAAGGATGCGTCGGCCTTGCCTTTCAATTCTTTCATCACCGCTCCCATAATCTGGCCAAAGCCTGCCCCGTTCACAGCCGCAGACTTTCCATCGGGGTTTGCCCCCATCCTGCTTAAGACCTGGTCTATCACTTTTTCTATCTCCGCTTCCCCCATCTGCTCGGGAAGATAAGTTGAAATAATTTCCAATTCCTTTTTCTCTTTGTCGGCCAATTCCTGCCTGCCGGCTTTAGCATATATATCAATCGCTTCTTTTCTTTTTTTCGCTTCTTTTGTTAAAACTTCTATTGCCTCCTCGTCCGTTAGTTCGGGTTCTTTTCCTTTGGATTTTTTCTCTATCTCCTTATTATGCAAAGCCGCGGATACCATCCTCAAAGTTCCGGTACGGAAAGAATCGCCGGCTTTCATGGCGATTATTATTTCCTGAGTAATCTTTTCTGTAAACATAGAGAATTATTAAATCTCAAATTACAAATCCCAAATCTCAAACAATATCGAAATCCCAATATCTAAAATCTAGCGTTTGGAATTTAGAGCATTTGAAAATTGGAGTTTATTTGGAATTTGGTATTTGGATTTTGGAATTTTTTAACTAATCCCCAGCCTCCTCTTCTTTTCGGTCTCAAGTTTTTTCCCTTCGCGGTAAAGAGCCGAAGTCCTGATTTTTGTTTTGGAGGATTTCCTTACGGAAAAACGGCGCTTCTTCGCTTCAACCAAAATTCCGGTCTGCCTTATTTTCTTGGTAAAGCGATGCAAAAACGACCCCATTGATTCCCCTTCACGTCTTTTTAATTCCATAGTGATTCTATTGTGCCCTACATTCAAAAATTTGTCCAGACTTCCTTCTTTTTATCTTAAATAAATATCGCCAGCTCGCTTCCATGCGTGGAAGTGGACTGGCGAGAGTGAAGAACCGAAGAATGTTCACGTGTGAGCGGCTGCGGCAACAGAAGGCTCCTTAGCGCGGTATCCGGCACAATTCCGTGGCCGCTCGTCATGCTGCCATACGATCCGGTGATGGACCTCGTATGTACTCATTCCGATATGCACGACCTCCCCCTTCGCGCCGCACTGGCACTCCCAGAGCACAGTCTCGACTAGGGAGTAAAAGCCCAAAGCCTTCGCGATATACTGTCTCAGAAGCTCGACCTCTCTTGCCAGATCGCACGCCTTCTGGCTCGCCCCCTGGCCGGTGTTGGCAGAGAGGACGAACCGGCTGCGCCGCTCCACGAGCTCATCCACTACTTTCTCTGGCGGCAACCCCTTGATCTCCTCGGTGGTTAGTATCTTGGCCTCCTCTTTGGTTGACATCGTCGTCCCTCCTTAATGAGAGTTAGGAAACCCGCCCTGCCTGCTCTGTATACCCCAAAAATAAGCCTGTTTATGGCTTATGTCAATCTGACTGCTACAACATTCTAACATTCTAGAGAATGTTAGAATGTCTTCAGGAATTTAAGGAAGGATTTGCCGTAAGGCGAGAGAGAATGGGCTACCTGGCGGCCCCGATACTTTTTATTCAAAAGCCCGGCATGGACCAATCGGCGAGTGTGCTGGGAAATATTCTTAAAGTCGGCGCCAAGTTCTTCGGTAATTCCCTCCACCGCTATCCCTTCATTTTTCTACATTCTATAGAATGTTGGAGTGTTTTATGGGGGGGTTAGTTAAGGATAAAAATGGAGTAATTCAGATAAGCCGCGAAACTGACCCAGAGGATATATGGTATGAGGAGATATGCCGAGGCTTTTGAAATCCTATAGAAATTTACAATCGTGTATAAAATCGCGAACCATAAGGCCAGAATTTCAAAAAAAGCCAGCATGGGGAATTTCAAGCCGAAGAATATAAATGACCACAGAATATTTAAAGCCAGCTGGAGGATGAAAATAGCTATCACATTTTGCTTTTGCCAGGAGCCGGTCCAGAAACGCTCCGACAGACGATTCCATGGCTTTCGCCTCTTTTCCAGAATATGATTCCTGATTTTCCAATTATTTTTCCAGACCAAATACAATGAAATACCCATCAAGGCATAGAGCATTATCCATACCGGACCGAAAAGCCAAGCGGGCGGATTCAGCTCCGGTTTTATAAGCGTCGCGTACCAGCCCGAAACTGACGGTATGGTAAAGATTGCGCCAATAGCACCAACCGCCTCCGAAATCGCAACTGCAATCACTAATTTAAAAAAGTTGTTGGGTTTCATAAATTTACTATACTAATTTTGATAAAACCTTAATGCCTTACGAATCCTAATTTCTTCAGGCGCGAACGAATAGCTCCGTCTTTCCTTTTAAGATTTTTGGCAATCATCGATATTTTCATGCCCTTCTTAAAATCAGAAACAAGAGTTTTCTCTTCGGCAAAAGACCATTTCTGATAAGCCATTAAATGGGATTTTCTAATCTCATCCACCCAGTATGTTTTTTTGGTTTTTTGAAATTTTAATTTTTTATCACCCTCAAGAGTAGAATAAAGTTCTTGCCTCGCCCCTTCTGAGCGTTGCTGTAATTCTTTATCATAAGCTAAAATTTCCGGACGTACCTGTAATGCTATCTCATTTAAACCAGTAAGTCTTATGCCATCAAGAGAACGCACCCTCGAAAGCGCAACATATCCCATACCCTTTTCAAATGCATCAGCAAGATTAATTTCTGCCGCATCAAGTGTCATCCCCTGACTTTTATGAATAGTAATCGCCCAGGCAAGTCTCAAAGGAACTTGTGTAATTTTGGCAAGTATTTTACCGTTTTCTTCAACATTCCACGTCTCCGGTGAAGCACTTATTTCCTGACCGTTAAATGTAGAAACTACCGGATATCCTTCTTCATCAAAACAGACAACACTACCAAGGGTTCCATATACATATCCCTTTTCAAAATTATTTTTTATAAACATAACCTCGGCATCTTTTTTGACTATCAAGGTTTGCGGCGCAAGACATCCATTTTTAAGCACTCGTAAAATTGCAGGAACGCCAGACGCCTCCATTTCGTAGTTAACCTCCTTCCCTCTTTCCAAGCTGATGATTGATACGCAAATTGCGGAACAGGTTCACCCCTCTTGGCCACAGGAGGAAGTTGGAAAAAATCTCCGCAAAGTATTACCTGCATCCCACCGAAAGGTTTCCAATTTCCCCTAGCCGCTCTCGCTACCCGCTCAATCAAATTCAAACGGTCTGAATCAAGCATAGAAACTTCATCTATGATAAGCACATCTGTCTGCGCAAAACGCCTGGCGACTCTGTTGTTAGTAGCTATCATTTTTATATCTGCGTCCGACGCTAAACGGTCAATTCCAATTCCTGCCCAAGCATGAATCGTAATCCCTCCCATATGAGTCGCAGCAATTCCAGTAGAAGCAGTCACCCCTACATTTATTTCTTTTTCTCTTAAAAATCTAATGTATTCGTTGAGTAAGTACGTTTTTCCGCTCCCTGCCGCTCCGGTCAAATAAACATTGTGTCCCACTTTCAATATTTCTAATGCTTCTTGCTGAGTCATACCAACTTAAAACTGATAGATTTATTTTAATGATTTCAGCACTCTCCAAATTGCAAACATCGCGTAAGTATCTCGTTCACAATAAACGCAGAGATTTTTTATTTTTTCTGCTATTTCAGCACCGGTTAATTCTTTATTCACAATTTTATTCCAAGTATCAAAAACGAGTGTAATTTCACACTGGGAATCCCCCTGCTTATTTTTTAAATAATACGCCCATTGACCATAAAAACAAGGCGTGGCCAAAAGCGTAAGCTGTGGATAACTTTCGGTTTATTTTCGGTATAATATATATATGAACATCACTCCCCGACAAAAACAAATATTGGATTTTATCAAAGCTTCCACAAAGAAAAAGGGATTCGCTCCATCTCTTGAAGAGATTAAAAAACATTTTGGGTTGAATTCCGTTTCCACGATACACCAACATATTGAAACCTTAAAAAACAAATGATTGTTAACCAAAGTATGAAATCAGCCGCGCGCTATAGAAGTCAACAAACCCTCAAGATTAACGGGCGTTATAAATATTCCCCTCCTGGGTGTCATTACCGCCGGCGAACCTGTGGAAGCCTATGAGATATTAGAAGAAATAACCATATCTAAGGATTTAATCAAAAGAAGTGGCGACCACTTCGCCCTGAAGGTTAATGGCGACAGTATGATTGACGAAGGAATTTTCAACGGCGATACAGTTATTGTTAGAAAACAGCAAACTGCCGAGAACGGCGAAACTATTGTTGCTTTAATTAATGGGAATGAGACAACATTAAAGAAAATCTATAGAGAGAAAAAAGGATTCAGACTGCAACCAGCAAACCCCGCCCTTAAACCGATTTTTGTTGAGGAATTAGAAGTGCAAGGAAAAGTTGTTAGCGTTATTAGAAATTTTGATAAATCGGAATCGGAAAATTCAAATAAGAAAGAATTCTCCGAGGCCACTGTCAAATATATGGACGAAGCCGATATGAAATACAGGAAATCAATGGGACAGTACTTCACTCCGAAATCAATCAGGGAAAAATTACTCGGTAAGCTTCCGAGCATCATCAAAAATCCCAAAGTACTTGACCCTGCCTGCGGAACCGGCGAATTCCTTTTATCCGCCCAAGAGTATTTTAAAAATCCGGATATTCACGGATGGGATATAGATAAAAATTTAATTGGCATATCAAAAAAAATAGCTCCAAAGTCAAAATTAAAAATTGAGGATTCTTTATTGAATGAAAATTACCCTACTTTGAATTTAATCCTTCAAAAGAAATACGGGAAAAATTCAAGGAAATAATAAATGGTAGAGTAAATATATTCAGCTTATTCATATATCAAGGGCTGAAATGGCTGAAGGACGGCGGCTACCTCGCCTATGTCGTGCCTCCGTCAATGAATAACGGAGCGTATTTCCGAGCATTAAGAAAATTTATCATCGAAAATGCTAACGTAGAACATATTTCAGTCTTAAGAGACCCAAAGCTATTTAACGGCGCGCTTCAATCAACAATGCTCCTCGTACTTAAAAAAGGCAGAAATAATGGTAATTACATATTCGAGAAAAACGGTGTTTTGATATTCACCGAAGGAGCTAATTATCTCAAAAAGTTGTTTAAAAACAAATTAACCCTCCATGACTTGAGCTATAGCGTAAGAACAGGAAAGTTGGTGTGGAATCAGAATAAAAATATATTAACCAATAATAAGGATGATGGTGTCCCCCTTATCTGGGCTCATAATATCGACGAAAAGGGATTAAATTTCCCCCTACACAAAGAAGGCAAACCTCAATACGTCAAAACGAAAAATTACGAAATTGGGCCAGCGATAGTTGTTAATAGAATCACCGGCTCTATTAATTCGATAAAATTAAAATCGGCCATTATTCCGGTAGGTATGAAATTCATAGCCGAGAATCACGTTAATGTTATCTATCCGCCGATTAAAAAAATACAGCTTAATTTAGATTTTTATAAAAATTCTAATCAGGGCAGTCTTTCGATAAAAAATATCGCCGGACAGCTTTCATCCAGAAAAAATTTGGAAGCGCTTAAAAATATCACAGGAAACACCCAAATATCCAAAACGGAATTAGAAAAGCTTTTTCCAATTTCGATTTGATGTGCTAAATTAAACATATGAAAGATAGACGAGTTAAAGCAAATAGAGCTCAAGCCGATTATTTCGAACTTTTAGTCGGGCAGCACATATGCCATCTTTACAATGTAAGATTTTCTTATAGTAAAGATTTAGCGAGTTTATCAAATAAAATCCTGACCGTCCCGGATGGAGTTAATCGGTTAAAATTACAGAATGATAATTTTCTGAAAATTGCTCCGGAGTTGAAAAAGATTTTGTCTTATGAGGTTTCTAAAAAAGGCAAAATCATTGAGGTACTTTGGTTAGGTAGAAAATTAACCATAAAAACTACATCAGATGTTGATGCCGAGCATATAACTCATAAATTTACGAGATTCTCCATAAAATCAATAGCCA
>JAPLZW010000105.1 GCA_026394835.1 Candidatus Wolfebacteria bacterium | reverse complement strand
AATTCAGGAGGGATTTATTGGAAGCTCTCCGCCAGCCGCTTGAATCCGGCGAGGTTTTGATAACGCGTGTAAAAAATACGCTTACTTTCCCGGCAAAATTTTCTTTGGTTGCGGCGATGAATCCCTGTCCTTGCGGATATTTCGGAGATAACGAAAAAGAATGCCGCTGCACCGCGAACGAAGTTTTCAGGTATCAGAAAAAAATTTCGGGGCCCTTGCTCGATAGGATTGATATCCAAATAGAGGTGCCGCGCGTCAAAATCGAAGAATTGAGAGTCAAAAAAGAACCGGAGAAAAGCGAAAAAATAAGGGACAGGATTATTAAAGCGAGAAAAATTCAGGAAGAAAGATTCTTGGGCTTGAAACAAAAAATCCGCCTGAATTCGGAAATGGGTTCAAAACTCATCGAAGAATTTTTGGTTTTCACGGATTCGGCGGAAAATTTTCTGAAAAACGTTTTGGAAAAATCTTTCGTTTCGGCGAGAGGGTATTACAGGATTCTGCGGATAGCGAGAACCATTGCCGACCTTGAAGAATCGGAAAAAATTTCCGCCGATCATTTGGCGGAAGCTTTTCAATATCGGGTTAGGGAGAAAGAATAGCGACAGTAATCACCTAATTACAGGTTACTTAATTACTATTTGTTTATGGAAATCAAGGCTTTAAAAAAATTCGGTCAGAATTTTCTGAAAAATAAAACAAAGCTGGAAGAAATCGCCCAAGCGGCGGATATTTCCGCGGGCGACGTAATTATTGAAATCGGCCCCGGGCACGGGGAACTCACAGAAGAATTAAGAAGTAAGAATAAGGAAGTAAGAGTTGTCGCGATTGAGAAAGACGAGAGGTTGGTAAAAGAATTAAGAGGTAAGATTTATGGCTTAGGGTGGAATAATGTTGAGGTTATATCCGATGATGCTCTTAAGATTCTTAAATCCTATACCTTAAACCTTAAGTCTTACAAAATCGTCGGCAACATTCCGTATTACATCACCGGGCATCTTTTCCGGATAATTTCGGAATTGGAAAATAAGCCGGAACGTCTGGTTTTTACGGTTCAAAAAGAAGTGGCGGAAAGAATTTGCGCAAAACCCGGAGAAATGAATTTGCTCTCGGCGAGCATTCAGATCTGGTCTAAGCCGGAAATCGTAAGCTATATCCCTAAAACCGATTTTGAGCCCGTGCCGAAGGTGGACAGCGCGGTGATTAGGCTAACGACTAATGACTTACAACTAACGATAGAAGAGTTTGGAAAATATTATGACTTTATCCACCTGCTTTTTAAACAACCCAGGAAAACGATTCTTAATAACTTACGACTAACGACTTACGACAAACGACAAGTAGCAGACAATCATAAATTTTTGATAAAAAAATTGGAATCTTGGGGTATCAATCCCAAGGCCAGACCGCAGGATTTGAATGTTGAGAAAATAGTAGAACTATCGAAGCTATTAGAATCTAGTAGCTAGAATTTTCCGCCAGGGGGCGGATCCGCCTTCGGCGGGAGTATCCAGTATTTTACGGCTATTTTTTTGCGAGCTATATCACCCTTTTGAGCGATTGTTTTGGTTACTTCTATAAATTAGCGAAAATAAATACAGACGAGTCCTGTTTTCCACTTCTTTCCAGGCCTTTTAGGCGGTATAATAAGAAAGATGAAGCCTCAAAGGATAGCGGCAATAATTTTTGTTATAGGCGGCGGGCTTATTGGTTCTTATTATATTATCAAAAATTCAATGCCATCGCCGGATGCGGTTTCGATCAGGGGAAATAGCCTTAATTCCCAAAATAACGGGAGTGTTGCCGGAAAAAACTCGATTAATTGGCTTGCTCAGGCGGTTAATACCGCCGGCAATCTTTTGAGTGGAGGAAATAATCCTGCGGATAGCGCGCCGAACGATAATACCCAAAGCCAAGACTCGCAGAACCTTACGGATTTTGTCGCGGGTTCGCTCTTTGGAAAAATGAAAAATATGGATCAGGGCGGCAATGATCCTTTTTCGGCAAGTGCTCTTTCTCCTACCAGCTCCGACAACCAAAAATTGATTGATGAGGCAATCGCGGGAATATCCGACCCCGCCACAATGTTCGCGTCTAGGGTTAGCGACAGCGATATTAAAATTTCCAATGATAATTCCAAGGAGGCGAAACTTGAATATTTGAACGGAATAATAAATGTTTCGAAAACAAGATTTAGTGACCAAAGATTCAAAAGAACTGCCGACGACATGATTAAGGATATGAACCAGGATTGTTTTGCCGGCGGGTCTGACGCGGATAAATACCGGATCCAGGTTTATCCGTCTGTAATCAGCGATTATTTGAATCTTTCCGTGCCTTCGGATTTTAAAGAGCTCCATAAGCAGCTAAT